>DASSZC010000508.1:0-14174 GCA_035702925.1 Gemmatimonadaceae bacterium
AGCCCGCGGTTGATGTAGACGAAGCCGCCGGGGACCGCGAAGGCGTTCACTTCGGGGCTGTCCACGATGTAGAAGTGCCAATCGAGGTCGCCGCGTGACGTCAGCTTCGCGATCGAGTCACCCAGTACGTTGATGTAGCGATTGAGCTCCGCGTCCTGCACGATCGGAAGCTGAGCGTTGATCTGCTGTGCGTAGCTCTGCCCCATCTGCACTTCCTGCTGCTGCGAAACCCCGCAGCCGGCGAGTGAGACGGCGAGCGCGAGCCCGGCTATTGTATTGCGTCGCATGCGTTCCCCTGGTGGTGAGAGAGCAGTGGACGACATGGCAAGAGCCATTCCAACGATGCCATCCCTAAAACATTGAAGCTGCTGACCTTAGCGCGAGACCTCAGGCGGCGGAAAGCGCGCGAGCGCGCCGGGTTGTTCGTCGCAGAAGGCGTGCGCACCGTCGAAGAGCTGCTGCGCTCGAAGCTCGCGATCCGCGGGGTGCTGACTGCCCCGCAGCTCGCCGACGCCCCGCGTGGCGCCGCACTCCTCGCATCGCTGGCATCACGGACGGACATCGAAACCGTGGAGCTGTCCGACCGCGACTTCGCCAGTGCCGCCGAGACGGAGTCGCCTCAGGGAGTGCTCGCCATCGGCGAGATTCCCGCGCGGTCGCTCGCCGACTATACCGGGGTGAGCCCGCTCACCCTCCTCGTCCTCGATGCGGTGCAGGATCCCGGAAATGTGGGGACGATCGTCCGGACCGCGGCCGCCCTCGGCGCGACCGCGACGATCGCCTTGCCAGGAACCGTTGACCTATGGAACGCCAAGGTCGTCCGTAGCGGGATGGGCACGCACTTCTTTCACCCCGCATTTCATGCTACCGCCGAAAGCCTCGCATCGTTCCTCGACGCGTCGGGTGCGGAGCTGTGGGGTGCGGATGCGAAAGGGGAGCCGGTCGGTGCGCGCCGGCGCCCGGTTCGACTCGCCCTCGCGGTCGGCAACGAGGGGAGCGGTCTCACGGCCGCGACCCGCGATCGCGCCGATGCGCTCGTCGCGCTCCGGATCGCGCCCGACGTCGAATCGCTCAACGTCGCCGTCGCCGCCGGCATCCTCCTCCACACGCTGCGACAGTAGCGACCATTCAACGACATGCGCGCACTCGTGCTGACCTACGCGGCCCTCGTCGGGGCCTGCGTGGGATCCTTCCTCAACGTCTGCATCACGCGCTGGCCGGAGAATCTGTCGGTCGTGCGCCCGCGCTCGCGCTGCCCGCGCTGCGAGAAGGGGATCGCGTGGTACGACAACATGCCGATCGTGAGCTGGCTGGTGCTGCGCGGGAAGTGCCGCGGCTGCGGGCTGCCGATCTCCCCGCTCTATCCGGCGGTCGAGCTGCTGGTCGCGCTGATCTGGCTGGCCATCTTCTGGCGGTTCGGCGCGAGCTTCGTCGCCCTCCGCCTCGCGGTGTTCGCGACGCTGCTCGTCGGCGTGGCGGTCACGGACCTGCGGACCTACACGATTCCCGACGGCTTCACGATCACCGGTTTCGTCTTCCTCCTGGTGACGGCGTTCATCGGGATGTTCTTCGGTGACCAGATCCCCTTCGCCGGTCCGTTCGGCGCGATACTCGGCGCCTGCACGGGCGCGGGGGCGATCGCGATCGTCGGCTGGCTCGGCGAAGCGGCGCTGAAGAAGGAGGCCATGGGGTTCGGCGACGTCACGCTGATGGCGTTCATCGGCGCCGCGGTCGGGCCCGAGCTGTCGCTGCTGACGGTGTTCATCGGCGCCGCGATCGGCGCCGTGGTGTTCCTCGTGCTCGTCGTGCCGCTGTCGAAGCTGCGCGGGAAGGAGATGCCGCAGGTACCATTCGGCGTATTCCTTTCCCCCGCCGCACTCGTTACGCTGCTCTACGGGCGGCGGATCGTCTCCGCCTATCTCACCTACATCGCCGGCGCCTGATCCCGATGCACCGCTCGCTGCTCGCCTGCTTGACGTTAGGCACGATCGCCGCCGCGGGCTGCGGATCGCACGATGCCGCGCCCGAGACGCCCTACGCGCGCGAGGTCGCCGAGGCGGTTCCGCGGATCGAAGAGGCGGTCGGGCTGAAGTACCGGACGCCGCCGAAGCTCGAGGAGCGCAGCAAGGACCAGGTGCGCAAGTTCCTCGAGGACAAGTTCAACGAATCGCTGCCCGCTTCCGAGCTCGCCGGCCAGCAGAGCGCACTCCGCCTGCTCGGGCTGATCCCCGATACGATGCAGCTTCGTCCCTTCCTGCTCGACCTCCTCACCGAGCAGATCGTCGGCTACTACGACCCGCGGACGAAGGTGCTCTACGTCGTGAAGGGCGCCGACCCGACGATGGCGTCGATGACGGTGACGCACGAGCTCGTGCACGCGCTGCAGGACCAGTACATCAACCTCGACTCGATCCAGAACCTGCACAGCGACGGTGACCGCTCCGCCGCCGCCCAGGCGGTGATCGAGGGGCAGGCGGTGTACGAGCAGCTGCGCATCGCAACCAACAACGACCTGAGCGCGATCCCCGGCGGCTGGGAGGGGATTCGCGAGTCGGTGCGGAAGAACTCCGCGCAGATGCCGCTCTTCTCCCGCGCGCCGCTGTACATCCAGGAGACGCTGATTTTTCCCTACCTGAGCGGCGCCGACTTCGTGAAGCGCTTCGAAGAAGTGTCCCCGGGGAAGCAGCCGTTCGCGCGGATGCCGACGTCGACGGAGCAGGTGATGCACCCGCGCGCATACGAGTCGTCGCCTCCCGACGAGCCGACGAGCGTCGCGCTCCCCGCGCCGCGCAATGCGACGCGAGTCTACGACGATGTCTTCGGCGAGTTCGGGGCGCGGCTGTTCATCTTCCAGCAGATGCGTGACCAGGCCGCGGCCGTCCGCGGCGCGAATGGCTGGGACGGCGACCGCCTCATGGTCCTGCGCACGCCGAAGGGCGAGGGCATCGCCTGGTACAGCGTGTGGGACACGGCGCTCGACGCCGGCGAATTCGCCGACCTGGTGAAGAGCACCATCTTCCGCCGCTTCGGCAACCAGCGCGAGCGCGCGATCCCCGGGGGAAGTGAGTTCACCGGCACCGCACGGACGCTGCGAATCAGCGGCGGCGAGAACGGCGGGAGGAGCTACGTCCTGTACGTCGACGTTCCGGCTGGCGCGTCGGCGGATGTGATCGATGCGGGGGCGGTGAAGCTGGGGAGCTGAGAAGTCGAGGCGAGCGGCGGAAGGGACTGCGGAACGGCGCCACCGAGGCACCGAGACGCCGAGAACAGCCTCGAAGGGTGGGTGCTTTTCGCCAGAGCTGAACAGCTTGGGGGCAAGTGGGTGAGATGATCTCGCCATGCTCGCGTCAAAGCAGGTCGAGTCGAGTCCGATGGGTGTTGCCGCGGTTATCAGACTCTCCGCGCCCTCCGTGACTCCTGTAAATATTCCCGCCGTTGCTCCAGCGACTGCAACAGCTGTTGAACAGGAGTCACGGAGCCACGGAGGACGACTTGGGCCCGAAAGGCTCGCTGCGCCGGTCCGTAACAGCTTGGGGGCAAGCCGGGCGAGATTATCTCGCCCCGCTTGCCCCCAATCAGTTCGCCTCTGGCGAAAAACACTCACCCTGCGAGGCTGTTCTCGGCGTCTCGGTGCCTCGGTGGCGCCGTTCCGCAGTTCAGCCGCTGTTCCCGTTCGCCGTTCCTCGCCTACAACCGTATCAGGTAGCTCGCCTTCACGAACAGCGCGTCGTTCTCCCGCGCGTATCCCGTCAGGCCTAACGATCGGGGGAAGCTGAACGGGCGCGGGGTGTCGCGGACGTCGCTGTAGCCCGCGCCGTAGCCAAGGAAGAAGACGGTGCCCGGCACCGGTGCGTAGGAGAAGAGGAAGTCGCCGCGGAAGTTGCTGTAGGTCTGCGCCGCCACGGGCGCGCCGTCGACGAGCAGGGGCAGCCCCGTGCGCCCGGCGTCGATCAGGGCGTCCCGGGAGCCGGAGTCGTACTCGCCGACGAGGCGGAGGAAGATCGCGCGGTCGAGCTGGTACTCGACCTTGAGCCTCGGGATCCGGAACTCGCCGACCATCGTTCCTTCCGGGCGCCGGCGGAAGCTCTGCAGCTGGTAGCTGCCGTCGACGCGCAGCTTCTGGCTCGGGCGCAGCGTCAGCCCGTAATTGGCGTAGACGATGTTCGCCGACTGCCACTCGAAGAAGTTCTCGTCGTGCCCCCACAGGTAGAGCGCGTTCGCCGAGAGCTTCTGCCACTCCGGTGTGCCCAGCGACACGACCCAGTCCTGGTTCGGGATGCGCCCGACGCCGCGGAAGGCGATCGTGTCGCCGGGAGCGCGCAGGATCCGGTAGCTCGCGTACAGCTGTGGATCGAAGCCGAAGGTCTCGGTGAGCAACCCGAAGCCGGCGTTCCATCCCCCCCGCGCGGTCGCCGCGATGTTGAAGTGCAGCAGCTTCTCGATCGCGTCCTTGTGGTCGACGAAGCGCTGGTAGCGCCACGTCGTCCGGACGACGGGATTGAAGCTGAAGGTCTCCAGCCAGCGCCCGGCGGGCGCGGTCCAGGTGAAGCGGTGGTCGAACGCGCCCGTCACGATCCCGCCGCGGCCGATGAAGCCGCTGCGCGTGCGAAAGCGGTCGCTCACTCCGTCGAGCGAGTAGCGAACGCCGAAGTTCTTCCCGTTCCGGCTGAACAGCGCGTTCCACAACGGCGCGGCCACCATCGCCACCGGCGCACTGTCGCGCGTGAAGCTGCGCGCGTACTGCCCCTGCACGCTGTAGATCCCGCCGAAGATGTAGCGACCGTCGACGTCGGCGACGCGGTTGAATCCCGACCCCTCGATCCGGTCGGTGTAGGTTGCGCCGATCCTCGACTGTCCACCAAGGTCGTGCTGCAGCCGCATGATGTTGTAGACCGGGTGCGAGCGTCCGTCACGCGAGCCGGCGGTGCGATCGACCGCCGAGAGCAGCGCGAGGTTCACTCCCGACATCTTTCCCGTCAGCTTCGCGGCGGCGACCGGCTGCACGATGCGGCGCGTGTACACGAGGTTGTGCGGCGTCGTGAACTGCTCGCTTCCATCGAGGAAGAAGGGTCGCTTCTCGGTGAAGTACAGCGACTGGCGCGGGTCGAACTGCACCTGCCCCGCGTCCGACTCGATCTGCGAGAAGTCAGGGTTCGCCGTCGCGTTGAGCGTCATGTTGTTGGTGACGCCCCACCGTACCGTCCCCCCCACCTGCGGATTGCCCGCCGAATAATCCCAACCACCCTCGCCCGGCGCTCCGCTCGTCCGCTGGGTGATCTCCGGCGTGAGGTCGACCACGAGCCCGCGACGAAGGTCGGTCATTCCCTCGACCACCCCCGACTGCCCGAGGAAGGAAAGCGACGCCCGCTTCGCCGGGGTCCACGAGTCCTCGTGCCCCGAGTGCTGCACGATGCGGACGACGTTCAGTCCCCACGTCTGCGACTGTGCGTTGGGGTACTTGAGGCTCTTGAACGGGATCCGCACCTCGATCTCGTAACCATACTCCGTCAGCCGCCCCTTCGACTCGAAGACGAAGTCGGGGCTGAGGTCGGCCTGGTCGCGCGACGTGGCCTTCGAGTTGAAGTCGTTGCTCCGCGCCGCGTTGCTCTCGGCGAGTATCCCGTCCATCTGCACGCCGAGCGGGTTGACGCCGAACACCATCGCCTGGCGGCCGTCGTTGAAGGTGCCGAGCAGGAGCTGGATGTTGTCGTCGCTCGCGATGTTGTCGCGGTTGGCGAGCGTCGCCCGCACGGCACCATGCGGCTCGAAGGCGCGGATGCCGAAGTGGATCGCCGTCGGCGAGTACCACACCAGCACCTCGGTCGAGTCCTCGGCGGGGACGCCGTCCACCGGCGAGAACTGCGAGAACCCGGTCAGCAGCGACGCCGACTTCCACTGCGCTTCATCGAGCGTACCGTCGACCGCGCTCCCCAGCTCCTCGAGGCGCCGCGGCTTCACCCGCGTCTGCCCGCTCCGTCCGACGTAGACTTCGTTGCCGCCACCATCGGTCAATGTCGCACGCGCCTCGGCGCGGGCGCGTACTGGCACGCCGGCTACGCCGAGGGCGGCGGCGAAGAGAAGGAGGAAAGATCGCATTTTCTTCACCCTACCCCGGCCCGGCGTAGGGCGCAAGCAAGGACTTCGTAAGAAGCGATTGTCGAGGATCTGACACTCCGCGTGGCGCTGGGGTGCTGCGTGGCCGACGAGCATCAACAGGGGGAACGACGATTGCACGGATTACACGGATCGCTCCTGGGGGCCGGACGTCATCCTGCGGGAGGCCCGAGGGGTGAGACGCCCACGGATTGCTCCCGCTGCGAGGCGCCCCAAATGCGGGAGGAGCGATCCGTGTGATCGCTTCACAGATCCGTGAAATTGTAGTTCAACCGTTGATGCTCATCTGGTGACGTGGCCTGACCCGTTTCGAGGAGTCGGACCCCGAACTGCCGCTGGTTTCTTCGCCGTCGCCGGTGCAGACTGTCTCCACGGTGCGCGCGCCGCGCCGCCTGACTTCACCCTGCCTGCCTAACGTGCCGAACGTCATCACCAGCGCCGCGTTCGCGGCGACGCTACTCGCCGCCGTCCCCCTCCCCGCGCAGCAGCGCTCCGTCGAGTACGACGTCGCCTTTCCGCGCGCCGAGCAGCATGAGGCGCGCGTCACCGCGACCTTCCGCGGGATGCCGGCCGGCCAGCTGCTCCACCTGCGGATGAGCCGCTCGTCCCCGGGACGCTACGCGCTCCACTCCTTCGCCAAGAACGTCTACGACGTCTCGGCGGTGGACGGGCGCGGCCGCGCGCTCGCGATCACCCGCCCCGATCCACACGGATGGAACGTCGCACGCGGCGATGGAACGGTGCGCATCAGCTATACCATCTTCGGCGACCGGACCGATGGCACCTACCTCGGTGTCGACCATTCGCACGCGCACATCAACATGCCCGCGCTGTTCATGTGGGCGCGCGGGATGGACAACGTGCCGATCCGGCTGACCCTGCATCCGCGCGCGGGGTGGCAGATCGCGACGCAGCTCGTCCCCACCGCCGACTCGACGACCTTCACCGCGCCGAACCTCCAATGGTTCATGGATTCGCCGACCGAGGTCGGGCCGCTCACCTTCCGCAGCTGGACCGATTCCACCGGAGGGAAGAAGTCCACGTGGCGCATCGCGCTTCACCACCTGGGCACCGAGGCGCAGGCCGACACCTTCGCCGCGATGGCGAAGAAGGTCGTCGCCGAGGAGGTCGCGGCATGGGGCGCGCCCGCGGGCTACGATTTCGGGACGTATACCTTCCTCGCCGATTACCTGCCGTGGGCCAATGGCGACGGGATGGAGCATCGCAACTCGACGGTGATCACCAGCCGTCGCTCGCTCGCGACTCCACTGGAGAGGCGCGGCAACCTGGCGACGCTCTCGCACGAGTTCTTTCACTCGTGGAACGTCGAGCGGCTGCGCCCGCGCGCACTCGAGCCTTTCGACTTCGAGCGCGAGAACATGTCGGGGGAGCTCTGGTTCGCCGAAGGGTTCACGAGCTACTTCGACAACCTCTTCGTCCGCCGCGCCGGCTATTACACCGACGACGAGTACGCGGCGGCGCTGTCGGGAAACGTGAGCGCGGTGATGAATGCCCCCGGGCGGCAGCACTTCTCGGCGGTCGGGATGAGCATGCAGGCTCCCTTCGTCGACGCCGCGGTCTCGATCGACCCGACCAATCGCGCCAACACCTTCATTTCGTACTACACCTACGGATCGGCGCTCGGCCTCGCCCTCGACCTCACCCTTCGCGACCGCTTCAACCTCACGCTCGAGGACTACATGCGAGCGATGTGGCGTCGCTTCGGGCAGTACCAGACGAAGGCACTCGCCCCGGCGCGCCCGTACACCCTCGCCGACCTCCGCCGCGTCCTCGGTGACGTCACGCACGACAGCGCCTTCGCCAACGACTTCTTCCGCAGCTACATCGAGGGGCAGGAAGCGCCGGACTTCGCGCGACTGCTCTCGACCGTCGGCTTCAAGGTCAACCAGAGCGGCGCCGGTCAGCCCTCGTTCGGCGCATCGATGGACGGCGACAGCACTCGCGTCTTCATCAACTGGACGACCGAGAACGGCTCAGCGTGGTCGGCCGGGATCAGCAGCGGTGATCTCGTCTACTCCATCGATGGTGAGCCGACGCCGAGCATCGCGGCGCTCGCCGCGATCATCGCCAGGCACAGGGTGGGCGACGTCGTCAGCGCCGACATCATGCAGCGCGGTGAGCGGCGCACCGTCCCGGTGACGCTGCGCGAATCTCCGACGATCGAAGTCACCACGTATGAGAAGGCGGGGCTTACGCTCACCGACGCGATGCGCGCGCGACGGACCGAATGGCTGCGCTCGCGCGTGACTCCGTAGCGCGTGCTCCTTCACATACTCGACCTGATCGGGGTCGCGGTGTTCGCGATCAGCGGCGCGCTCGCCGCCGGGCGCCGCCGCCTCGACCTCATCGGGGTCGTCGTCCTCGCCGCGGTGACGGCGATCGGCGGCGGGACGATCCGTGACGTCCTCCTCGACCGGCGGCCGATCTTCTGGCTCACCGATCCGAGCTACCTGACGGTGATCGTCCTCTCGGCGGTGGCGACGCTGCTCTACACGCGGTGGGCGCGCGTTCCCTGGCAGACGCTCGACATCGCCGACGCGTTAGGCCTGGCGCTGTTCAGCGTCGCCGGCGCGCAGATCGCCGAGCGGGCGGGGCTCCCCGCGGGCGCGTGCGTGCTCCTCGGCGCCGTGACCGGGGCGGCGGGCGGTGTCATCCGCGACGTGCTGACGGCGCAGATCCCGATGGTGCTCCAGCGCGGAAGCCTCTACGCGACGGCCGCACTCGCCGGGACGACCCTCTACGTCGTCCTCGTCCGCATCGGCATCGAGCAGCGGCCGGCGGTGATCGCCGGGATGATTCTCGTTGCCGTGCTGCGGCTGGCGGCGATCCGCTGGGAGCTGATGCTTCCTTCGTTCGAGCTGCACGAGAGCGGCACCCATCGCCGCCCGGATATCGACGACCGGCCGCGCTGAACACGGGGCTGGTCTCGCGCCGGCCCCCGGCGATCTGGCGACTGCCGCAAGCACGATGCATGTTGGGCGCGTCGGCCCGATGCCGACCCGCCGCCCCGGAGCTTTTCCCCCCGCATGCGTCTTCCCCGCCAGCTCCTCCCGCTCGCCCTCGTCGCGTCAGGCATCGCGGCCTGCGTCCCCTTCCCCGGGCAGAAGCCGCCGCAGCTGGACTGCGCGACGCCGTCGGCGGACACCAGCGGCTGGCGCCGCGTCGCCGACAGCAGCGGTTTCTCCTTTCTCCTCCCGCCGGGGTTCCGCGAGAACAAGGTCGAGCCGCTCGACTCGCACGTTCGCGGCTTCGAGGCGGAGGGATTGACGCTGAGCCTCGACTATGGCCGGTCCTCGAACGACCTGAAGGGGCCGCACGAGGCGTCCGAGGGACATCTCGAGTGCCCGGCGCAGATCGGCGGGCATAATGCGCTCGTCGTGCTGACCTGGCCCGACCGGATCGCATACGACGTCGATGCCGCATGGCGCGACGTCCGGCCGGGGATGCACCTCTGGATGGGCGGCGCCGCGAACACTCCCAACGGACAACGCGCGCTGCTCACCGTGCTGCGCTCGGTCCGTTTCAACCAGCCCTGACCATGACCACACCCACCCGGAGCTCCGGCCCTGCCGCCGGCGACGTCCTCGTCCTCGTCGGCACGATGAAAGGCGCGTTCATCTTTTCGTCGGACAAGTCGCGGCGGAAATGGAGGGTCGATGGTCCGCACTTCCCCGGCGAAGCGGTGTACTCGATCGCCTACGACAGCCGCGGTGGACGCACGCGTACCCTCGTCGGTGCCCACAGCAATCACTGGGGGAGCACGATCCGGCTGAGCGACGACTTCGGGAGGAGCTGGACGGGACCGGAGCGCCAGGCCGTGCGCTTCCCGGAGAGCTCCGGACTCTCACTCGCCCAGGTCTGGCAGATCACCCCCGGCCGCGCCGACGAACCCGATGTCGTCTGGTGCGGCGTCGAGCCGGCCTGCCTCTTCGAGTCGCGCGACGCCGGCGAGAGCTGGGAGCCGGTGCAGGGACTGCTCGAGCACGAGCACCGGCCGAAGTGGATGCCTGGCGGCGGTGGGCTCTGCCTGCACACCATCGTCACCGACCCGAAGAACAAGCAGCGGATGGGGATCGCGATCTCGACCGCGGGCTTCTATCGCACCGACGACGGCGGGAAGAGCTGGCACCCGCGCAACAACGGGGTGCGCGCGGTCTTCCTGCCGAACAAGTACCCCGAGTTCGGCCAGTGCGTGCACAAGGTAGTGAACCATCCGTCGCGTCCCGAGCGGCTCTTCCTCCAGAATCACTGGGGACTCTATCGCAGCGACGACTGGGGAGAGTCCTGGCAGGACATTGCCAACGGCGTCCCCTCCGACTTCGGCTTCGCGATGCAGATGCACCCGCACGATCCGGACACGGTCTACATCGTCCCCATCCAGTCCGACGAGTTCCGCGTCGTCCCCGAGGGAAAGCTGCGCGTCTATCGCACCACCGACGCCGGCAAGTCATGGCAGCCGCTCACCGGCGGCCTCCCCCAGCACCAGGCGTTCGAGAACGTCCTCCGCGACGGGCTCACCGCCGACAGCAGCGATCCTGCCGGGATCTACTTCGGCACGCGCGGCGGCAAGCTGTTCGGCTCCGCCGATGAAGGCGAGAGCTGGCAGGAGCTCGCCGACGCGCTCCCCCCGATCTGCTGCGTCAAGGCCGCGGTCGTCTCCTGACCATGGCGATCTCGGTGATCGTGCCTAACGCTCTGACTCCCTACACCAGGGGCGTCGGCACCCTCGTCGTCACCGAACCCTGCACCACCGTCGCCGACGCCCTCGCCGCCGTCGCCGCCCGCCTCCCCGCCCTCACCGACCGCGTCCTCACCGAACAGGGCGAGCTTCGCCGCCACGTCAACGTCTTCCTCGGCGACGAAAGCATCCGCTTCCTCGACGGCCTCCAGACAACAGTCGACGAAGGCGCAACGATCACCATAGTTCCGGCGGTGAGTGGGGGGTGACGCTCAAACAGCGAGAGTCGGCTACGAAATGACTGGGGATTTCGAAACAGCGAGAGTCGGCCACGAAATGACCGGGGATCTCGAAACAGCGAGAGTCGGCTACGAAATGACTGGGGATCTCGAAACAGCGAGAGTCGGCCACGAAATGACTGGGGATTTCGAAACAGAACTGCCAAGTCGCTCAGAAAGGCGGGAGCTGGTACTTCCACAACGGCGGAGCGGGCCATGTCGAACACCGGGGTTACTTCGTGATCGACTCTCGCTGCTTCGAAACACCGGTTGTTTCGTAGCCGGCTCTCGCTGCTTCGAAACACCGGTTGTTTCGTAGCCGGCTCTCGCTGCTTCGAAATCCCGGTAATTTCGTACCCGCCTCCCGCTGACACCTGGCCCCCTCGTCCACCGTAAGAAGCGGACTCCCCCCACCGCTCTCATGCCGATTTTCGAAGCCGTTCGTCTCGCCCTCATCCAGATCCGCGTTCAGAAGCTGAAGAGCTTTTTCACGCTCATCGGCGTCACGATCAGCGTGATGTTCCTGATCGCGGTCGTCTCCATCGTCCAGGGGATGAGCCGCTACGTCGAGGAGGACTTCGCCGGAAAGTTCCTCGGCGTGAACACCTTCAACCTGCGCCGCTTCCCGGACATCAGCACCGACGAGACCGAGGAGACCTGGCGCGCGTGGCTGCGCCGGCCGAAGATCTCCGTCGACGACGCGCTTGCCGTGCGCGAGGCGCTGCCCGCGGGGACGGGGTGGGCGATGCAGGGGATCTCGTGGTCGGAAGGGAGCTCGCACTTCACCCCTGGCGGGCCGCAGGTGATCGCGCAGGCGGTGACCCCCGACTTCTTCCGCATCAAGAACCTCGCGGTCACCCAGGGACGGCTCTTCACCGATCAGGACGACCAGCTCGGATCGTCGGTCGTCGTCATCGGAACGGAGATCGCCGAGCACTACTTTCCGAACCTCGACCCGATCGGGCGCGAGTTCCGCGTCAACAAGTTCCCCTTCACCGTGATCGGCGTGCTCGAGAAGCAGGGGACGGTGTTCGGCCTCTCGCTCGACCGGCAGGTGATCGCGCCCTTCCACTCGTACATGGGCCGGATCACCAACGTCAGGCAGAGGCTCTACGGCGTCGTCGTCCAGGCGCCCGACCCGTCGAAGTTCAAGCCGCTGCAGGAGATCGTTCGCGAGACGATGCGCAAGCGGCGCCACCTCCGCCCCGCCGAGCCGGACAACTTCTCGTTCGAGAGCTCGGAGAGCGCGCTGTCGGGATGGCTGAAGATCAAGCGCTACATGGTCCTCGCCGGCATCGCCCTCCCGGCGATCGGCCTCGTCGTCGGCTCGATCGTGATCATGAACATCATGCTCGTCGCCGTCGCCGAGCGGACGCGCGAGATCGGGATCCGGAAGTCGCTCGGCGCGCGGAACCGCGACATCCTCCGCCAGTTCCTCGTCGAGTCGGCGGCGCTCAGCGTGGTCGGCGCGATCTTCGGCATCGCGTTAGGCATCGGCTTGTCGCAGCTGATCGCCGCCGTCTCCCCGCTCCCCGCCGCGGTCGCGCCCTGGTCGATCGTGCTCGGCGTCCTCATCGGCGCCGGCGTCGGCATCACCGCCGGCGCCTACCCGGCGAGTCGCGCGTCGCGGCTCGACCCCATCGCCGCGATGCGCTCGGAGTAATCGATCATGTCCATCGGAACCCGGATCTATTCGCTGTTCGAAGGGGTTCGCATCGCGCTCGACGCGATCCGCTCGAACAAGGTGCGCGCCGGCCTCACCATCCTCGGCATCGCGGTCGGCGTCTTCGTCGTGACGGTGATGTCGGCCGCGGTGCACGGGATCAACGAGGGGGTGCGCAAGAGCATCGCCGCCGCCGGTCCCACCACCTTCTTCCTCACCCGCTGGCCGCCGGAGATCAACAGCTGCAATGGCAGCGCCGACAGCTGCCCGTGGCGGCACAACGCGCCCCTCACCGTCGACCAGGGGAAGGAGATCTCGCAGCTCCCGAGCATCAAGTCGGTGGTCGCCCACATCGGCTCATCGACCTCGGCGCGCTACGGCGATCGCGACCTGCCCGGTGTCGATCTCGCCGCCTACACCACCGGCTGGATCGACGTCAACGGCGGCGACATCGTCGCCGGCCGTGACTTCACGCAGCAGGAGAACGACAACGCGGCGAACGTGGTCCTGATCAACCAGAAGGTCGCCGACCGCCTCTTCGCCGGCGGTGAGCCGATCGGCAAGACGATCCGGCTGCGCGGCAAGGCGTTCCTCGTCATCGGCGTCTACGAGCCGCTCGCGAACGCCTTCGACTCCGGCTCGAAGGGACGGATCGTCATGCCCTTCCTGACGGCGACGCGCCACATGAACGTCGACGACGACTGGATGGACCTCACCGTGACGCCGCGCGACGGCGTCCCGCGCGACGCCGCGATGGACGAGACGATCGCCGCCCTGCGCACGACGCGGCACCTCCGCCCCGCGCAGCAGAACGACTTCTTCACGTCGACGCCCGAGAAGATCATGGAGTTGTACAACAGGATCGTCGGCGTCTTCTTCATCGTGATGATCACCCTCTCGGCGATCGGCCTCTGCGTCGGCGGCGTCGGCGTGGTCGCGATCATGATGATCTCGGTCACCGAGCGCACCCGCGAGATCGGCGTCCGCAAGGCGTTAGGCGCGACGAGGGGGACGATCCTCTGGCAGTTCCTCGTCGAAGCCGCGACGCTGACGACGATCGGCGCCATCGTCGGCCTCCTCGTCGGCGGCGCCCTCACCCTCCTCATCCGCTCGACCACCCCGATCGACGCCGCCGCCCCGCCGCAAGCGATCGCCGCCGCCCTCATCGGCAGCGCCCTCGCCGGCATCATCTTCGGCCTCCTCCCCGCCGCCAGGGCGGCGAGGCTCGATCCGGTGGAAGCACTCCGGTATGAGTAGCGCCCGGCGGGGTTGCGATACTGCCTGATGCAGGGAAGTCTCGACACTGCCTGATGCAGGGAAGTCTCGACACTGCCCTGATGCAGGGAAGTTTCGACACTGCCCTGATGCAGGGAAGTTTCGACACTGCCCTGATGCATGGAAGTTTCGACACTGCCTGATG
>DASSZC010000491.1:0-3326 GCA_035702925.1 Gemmatimonadaceae bacterium
GTCGGCGGCCGGGCTGCCCGCGCCGTAGACCGCCTGGGCCGCGGGGGGCAGGGTGTTGGCCTTCCCGGTGATCCAGCCCTTCTCGCCGCGGATGCGGCGCACCTTCGACGCGTGGCGCGCCTCGATCGAATGGATCTGCAGCGCGGTTTCCAGCGCCGGGATGCTCGAGATCAGGTACTTCGCGCCTCCCTTGTACGCGCGGACGCCCGTGTCCTCGAAGGCCTGGGCCAGGGCGAGGAAGGTCGCCGGATTGCTGAAGACGTCGGCGAACTGGCCGTTGAACTTCCCATTGGCGTCGGTCGCCCCGTGACCGCCGGTGAAGTCGAAGTTCGGCTTCGCGACCGCATTCGCGCCGAGTGCTCCCTTGAGGACGGTAACATGCGCGTTCTCGTGCTTCGCGATCTCGTCGAATACCGGCTTGGGCGGATGGTTCGCCGCCGTGAAGACCTGGTTGGTGCCGGCGTACATCGAGGAGCTGGTCGCTCCCGTCGCGATGTTGTAGAACTCCGCCTCGAGGTACTCCAGCTTGAGGGCGAAGTTGAGCACGTCCGTGACGCTCGGTGCGGTTCCCTGTGCGCCCGCGGTCTTCGCCATCGCGGCGAGCACCATCGGGAGCGATCCCATCGCGAGCCCGGCGTAGACTCCCGCCTTGATCGCGTCGCGCCGCGCGAAGAGCCGGGCCTCCTCGGTGGGGTCCATCAGCTCCATCATGTTTTTCGTGTTCATGGTCGGCGCCTCAGAGTCCGGTGGCGGTGATCGTTTGGTTGATGAACGGCTGCGCCGCGGCGAGGACGGTCGACGGTGAGGCTTTCGCATCGAGACCGCTCGCCTCCGACGCGCCTGACGCGGCGAGGTCGCTGACGTTGGCGAAGGCGTCGCTGTCGGGGGAGAGCAGGTCGCGGATCGCCGACGCGTGGCGCGCCTCGACCGAGACGACCTTCCCGGCGATCGTCAGCAGCGCCGCGGTCGCGGCGGTGGCGAGGTACCGGCCGGCGCCGTTGTAGGCGCTCACCCCGAGGTCCTCGAACGTCTTCGCCGTCGCGAGCACCGAGCTGCGGCTCGCGAAGTCGACGGTCGACGGGTACTTCGTCGAGAGCGCCGGAGCGGTCCCTCCATTCGCGACGATCGCCGCCCTGAAGAACTCGCGGTGCGCGACCTCATGGTCGCGGATGTCGGTGATCACCTGCCGTTCGCCCGCGTTGCTGAACGCGGTGTTGAATGCGGCGTTCGCCGCTACCTTTGTATAGAAGTCGGCTTCCAGCGCCTCGAGCGCGAATGCATACTTGAGGACGTCGATCGGCTGGGCGAAGTTCAGCGCGATCCCCATGCTGCTCGGCCCGGTCGCGTTGTCGTCGTCGCATGCGGCGAGCGCAAGCGCTCCGCCAAGTAACCCCGCCAGCCGCATGAATTCGCGTCGACTCCCCTGCGACTCCAGTCGACCGAGTGCCTGCGCCACTATCTGCTCACGTTCCACCAGGGACCTCCTTCTGCCGCTAGCATCAGACCGCCGGTCGCCACCGCTAGCATGCGGAAACCAGCCCCCCCAACCTCGTGTCCGGTGCGCGTCCGTAAGCGGACGCCACCGTTCGACGGTGCTCTCGGATGATCCGACGGGTTGCCGGAGGTGGGCGCATATGTCGGGCCACTCTGGTCATATCTGTGTGAGCAGAGATGTAGGTAAGAGATCTCTGTGACAACTGAACTGAGCAGAGATACCATCGCCGAGGTCCTCCGCGGGCGCATCCTCCGCGGGCTCCACTCGCGCTCGCTCGCCTCCGGCGACCGCCTTCCGAGCGCCCGTGAGCTCGGTGCGGAGTTCGATATCGACCACCGCGTCGTCCTCGCCGCCTATCGCGAGCTCGCGACCGAGGGGCTCGTCGAGCTTCGGCAGCGGGGGGGCATCTACGTCGCGCGGCGCGACGACGCCCTGATCCCGACGCCCGGCGTCGACTGGATGATCGAGACCCTGCTACAGGGGCTGGGGCGCGAAGTACCGATCGTCGAGTTCCATGACTGGTTCCGTCGGGCGGTGGGGACGCTCCGCCTGCGAGCAGCCGTCGTGCAAGGGAGTCGCGACCAGATCGCCGGGATGTGCCGCGAGCTGTTCGACGACTACGGACTCGAAGCCACCGGTCTCGATGTGGCGGAGCTCGCGGATCCTAGTGCCGCGGTCATCGCCGACCTCCGTCGCACCGACCTGCTCGTGAGCACACCGGTCTACGAGCATCTCGTTCGCCGGCTCGGGGAGCGGGTCGGCGTTCCCGTCGTGATCGCCGATGTGCGCCCCGACCTGCTCGGCGGGGAGTGGCGCATGCTCCTGCGCCAGCCTGTCTACGTGGTCGTCAGCGACCAGCGCTTCGTCTCCGTGCTCGAAAAATTCTTCGGCGAGGTGGCCACCGCCGCGGAGAACCTCCGGATCCTGATCGCCGGGAGGGACGATGTCGCCGGCATTCCATCGACGGCGCCGGTGTACGTGACGCGTGCGGCGATGGAGATGCTGGCCGGCGCGCCGATCGGGGGACGGATCGTCCCATCCGCGCGCGTCTTCTCAGCGCAGGCGGCGCGCGATCTGGTCAGCTACATCGTGCGGGCGAACCTCGATGCGCTCTCCGCGCGAAGCCGCGCGGCTCACGACAGCCGGGCGAGGGAATAGGCCGAGACGAGAGGGGCGACGCGCTCGAGGAGCGCGACCTGTTCGGAGCTTCCGATCCGCGGGCGGGGATCAAAGTGGCAGAGAGTTCCGAACGGATGGCCCTCCGCTCCACGCAACGGTACCCCGCAGTATGCGGCGAACTGCTCGCGCGCGGGATGCGTGGCGACGCGAACGTCGTGCTCCGCGTCGTCGACGGCGAGCGCCTCGTGTCGCACGCCGACGATCGAGCAGTAGGTGGAGTTCATCTCGACCTCGGCGCGGAGGCTCAGCGTCGGATTCTCCCGGTCGTAGATCTCGATGCTGCGCAGCAGGGGCGCGGCGAACCGGTATGCCCCGGTGTAACGGAACCGGGTGCGCGAGTTCAGGTAGCCGAGCGCGGTATGCAAGCCGTCCGACTCGAGATGGGCGGCAAAGCGCGCGATCGTCGACTCCAGGCGTTCTGCTCCGCCGGCAGTTCCCGCCGCGTGAAGGAAGGCTTGGCGCGCGGACTCGTTTCGAGGCCGATGGGAATCGGCGGCTGACACATTTATCGCCATTGGCTCTCCCGCGATCGGATACAGGCCTGGTCGCACTCCACGGCGTCGTGGTCCCCCGCCATGCGCAAGGGATGTGCGCGCGGCGCCGGGCGCGGCCGGGCGGCCTGAACATTGCGTTTCTCCAGCCGCAGTCACAT
>DASSZC010000529.1:0-2599 GCA_035702925.1 Gemmatimonadaceae bacterium
ACGCCGACTTCGAGGAGACGCTCAGCGCCGTGCGCGAGCTGGCCTTCGAGGACGCCTTCACCTTCAAGTTCTCCCCGCGCGACGGCACCCCGGCGACGCGGATGCCGGAGAGCGAGACGATCCCCGACGAGGTCGCGTCGGAGCGGCTGGCCCGGCTCATCGAGACGGTGCGGTCGGCCTACCGCGCGCGGAACATGACGCTGCTCGGCACGCGCCATGAAGTGCTGGTCGAGAAGACCGCCCGCCGCGGCGCGGAGCTGGTGCAGGCGCGGACGCGCGACTTCAAGACCGTGCTCCTGCCTGGTGGCGAGAGCCTCGTCGGCCAGTACCTCACCGTCGAGCTGACGGGGACCACCGGCTCGACCTTCACCGGCGCCGTCGTCCGCGAGCGGCTGCCACTGCCCATGGCCGGATGAAGAATCTATTCGAGGAAGCGATCGCCGAGGTCTACAAGCAGGTGAGCCCGCAGGTGGCGAACTTCTGCGGCTGCGCGAAATGCCGGGATGACGCGATCTCGCTCGCGCTCAACCATGTTCGTCCGCGCTACGTCACGGGCGACCCGCCGCGGGGCGCGGTGCTCTCCCGTCTCGAGATCCAGTCGGAGACGGGGCAGGCGCAGCTCATCTCGGTGGTAATGGACGCGGTGAAGCTGGTCGCGTCGCGTCCGCGCCACCCGACGCCACCCCTCGGAAGCCCGGCCGTGACCTGATCGCCGGCGCGATCGCCGCGGCGCGGGCAGGTGCCCGATGCCGCTCGTCGCGATCGCGTTGCTCTCGTACGGGGCGGGACTCCTCGCCGGCCTCGCCGGAGCGTTAGGCAGCGCGGCGCTCGGGGCCGCCGGAGTGGCGGCGATCGCGCTCCTGCGCCGGAGCGTGCCGCTGGTGGCAATCGCCGCGCTCGCCGCCGCCGGAGCCGCGGTTGGCCGCGCGGTCGAGCGCCGGGACCACGCCTGCGCGATGACCGTCGCCACCCGGTCGGAATGGCTGGTCGTCGCCACCCTCGAGATCGGCCCCGGCGAGAGCGGGGAGGTCACGGTCCTCGCGGAGGGGTGCTCGGCGCGCGCGTGGGCGAGCGTGATCACCGGGCACGCGACACCCGGCGCGACGCTGCGGGCTCACGGCCTCCCGCGCCTCGGGCCCCGCGGCCTCGCGTTAGGCAACGTCCGGCTCGGCGCCGCGATGGGGACCCCCGGCCTTCTCCCGCGATGGCGCGAGCGCGCGACGCGGACCGTCGACGCCGCGTTCGGCAGCGACGCACCGCTGGCCCGGGCGCTGCTCGTCGCCGACACCCGATCGCTCTCCCCCGAGATGCGCGACGAGTTCGCGGCCGCGGGACTCGTCCACATGCTGTCGATCTCCGGGCTGCACGTCGGGCTGATCGCCCTCGCCGTGACCGTCGCGTTAGGCGCGGCCGGGCTCCCGGCGGCGCGGGCGGGGTGGGGGAGCGTGCTGCTCACCGCCGTCTACGTCGCCGTGATCGGCGCCCCGGCCCCCGCCGTGCGCGCCGTGGCGATGCTCGCCGCCGCCGCCGCCTCGCGCGCGCTGCAGCGACCGACCTCGCCGTGGGCGGCGCTGGCGATCGGTGCCGCCGCGCCACTCGCCGACCCGCGACTCGTCGCCGACATCGGGTACCAGCTCAGCGTCGCCGGGATGGTCGCGCTGATCGCCGCCGGTGCCGTCGACCGCCGCTGGCTGCGCGGCCGCCTGACGGGATGGCCCCATGCCCTCGCCCTCGCGATGATGACCTCCGTCGTCGCCTGCCTCGTCACCGGGCCCCTCGTTGCCTGGCGCTTCGGCCGGGCGAGCCTGATCGCGCCGTTCGCCAACCTCGCCGCCTCCCCGCTGATGGCGGTCGCGCAGCCGATCCTCTTCCTCGCCCTCGTCCTCGGCTGGTGGCCGGGGGCGGCGAAGTTCGTCGCCGGGGCGGCGCATCCCGCGCTCGCCGCCTTCGAGTGGGTCGCTCGAACGTCGGCGGCGGTCCCCGGCGCGCAGGTCGAGGTCGCGGCAACCGACATCGCACTGGGCGTCGCCGCGGTCGCCTCGGTGCTGATCGTCGTCGCCTGCGTCTCGGCGGACCCCTGGCGCCCGGCGATCGGCGCGATCGCCTGCGCCGTGGCGATCACGCTCCTGCCCGTCGTTCCGCGACCAGCCGGCCAGATGGAGCTGCACATGATCGACGTCGGCCAGGGCGATGCACTGGCGCTGCGCACGCCGCGCGGTCGCTGGATCGTCGTCGACGCGGGCCGAGGGTGGGCGGGGGGCGACGCGGGGCGCAGCACCGTCGTTCCCTACCTGCGCTCCCGGGGCGGCGAAGTCGTCGCCTTCGTGCTCTCGCATCCGCACATGGACCACGCCGGGGGGGCGGCGAGCGTGATCAGCGCGACGCATCCCGGGCTGTACCTCGACCCGGGCTTCCCGGGCGCGAGCGGGAGCTATCTCGAATCACTCGCCGCCGCGCGCCGAACTGGCGCGCGCTGGGAGCGGATCCGACCCGGGGAATCGCTCTCGATCGACGGCGTCACCGTGGAGTTCCTCGCCCCTGACTCGGCGTGGACCGCGAGCCTCGACGACGCGAACCTGGCGAGCAGCGTGATTCGCGC
>DASSZC010000554.1:0-2670 GCA_035702925.1 Gemmatimonadaceae bacterium
GTGCTCGCGGAACGCCGCCACCGCCGCGTCGCGGCGCTGCTTGAAGATCGCCACGTTCTTCGGGACGAACTCCTTCCAGCTCCGCAGCGCGGCGACCCCGGCCGCCTGCACGGCCATGAACTGGCCGGTGTCGATGAACGACTTGGTCTTCGACAGGGCGCCACAGAGCTCGGTGCTCCCGACCGCCCAGCCGCAGCGCCACCCCGTCATGTTGTAGGTCTTCGACAGCGAGTGGAACTCGATCGCGACCTGGTCGGCGCCGTCGACGTCGAAGATGCTCGGCGCGACGTAGCCGTCGAAGGTCAGCTCCGAGTAGGCGTTGTCATAGACGAGCAGGATGTCGCGCTCGCGGCAGATGCGGACGACCTTCTGCAGGTAGTCCATCGGCGCGATCGCCGCGGTCGGGTTGTTCGGATAGTTGAGGTAGAGCAGCCGGGTCTTCGCCAGCACGTCCTTCGGGATCTCGTCGAGGTCGACGAGGAAGTTCGTACGCGGGCGGAGCGGATACTTGTAGGCGGTGGCATCGGAGAGGAGCGTCCCTCCGATGTACGCGCCATACCCTGGCTCGGGGATGATCGCGACGTCCCCCTTCTGCAGGTAGGCGAGCGCGAGGTGGACGATCCCCTCCTTCGAGCCGATGAGCGGCACGACCTGCTTGAGCGGATCGAAGTGGTGGCCGAAGCGCATCTGCATCCACTCGGAGATCGCTTCGCGATAGGCGACGTAGCCGAGGCCAAAACCATAACGGTTCAGCGCCGGCGTGCGCGCCCCGTTGGCGAGGGCCACCATCGCCGCCTCCGGCGCGGCGAGGTCGGCATCGCCGGCGCCGAGGTCGATGACGTCGACGCCCTTCGCGAGCAGGTCGCGCTTCTTCTGCGGGATCGCCGCGAGGGCATAGACGGGAAGGCTGTTGAAGCGATCGGTCAGGCGTGGCACTTGATTACGCTCGGGAAAACGGGTCGGTGCGCGCGGCGCACGTGTGCTCAGGAGGTCGGCGGGATGAACTGCGCGTGCTGCGCGTCGATCCAGCTGCGGTGGTACTTCGGGTCCTCGATCTCGAGCGCGGGCTTGGCGACGCGGAGGGGACGGAAGGTGTCCATCATCACCGCCAGCTCGTCGGTGTACTTCGCGCCGATGCTCGCCTCGGCGCGCCCCGGGTGCGGACCGTGTGGCAGTCCGTCCGGGTGGTGCGTGATGCTCCCGAACTCGATCCCCTTCCGCGACATGAACTCGCTCGACGCGTAGTACAGCACCTCGTCGGAATCGACGTTGCTGTGGTTGTACGGCGCCGGCACCGCCTCGGGATCGAAGTCGTACGGGCGCGGGCAGAAGGAGCAGACGACGAAGCCGTCGCCCTGGAAGGTCTGGTGCACCGGTGGCGGCTGGTGCACGCGGCCGACGATCGGCTCGAAGTCGCGGATGTTGAAGGCCCACGGATAGAAGTATCCGTCCCAGCCGACGACGTCGAAGGGATGGTGGTCGAGCACCAGCTCGTTGATCCCGTCGTACTGCTTGACGTAGATCGAGAAGTCGCCCTTCTCGTCGTGCGTCTTCAGGTTTGTCGGGACGCGGACGTCGCGCTCGGAGAAGGGCGCGCCCTCGATGAGCTGGCCGAACTCGTTGCGATAGCGCTTCGGCCAGCGGACGTGACCGCGGCTTTCCATGATCAGCAGCTTCGGCTGCTCGGCGCCCTTCTCGAAGCGGTACTGGTGCATGATGCCGCGATGGATCACGAGGTAGTCGCCCTCGCCGAAGCGCAGCTCGCCGTACTGCGTCTCGAGCGTCCCCTTCCCTTTCGCGACGTACACCAGCTCGTCCGCCTGGGCGTTGCGGTAGAAGTGGGCGTCGGCCTTGTCCGGCTCGACGTAGAGCATCGCGACATCCTGGTTGAAGAGGAGCGGGATGCGGTCGAGGGTCGCGCTCCCCCCCTTCTTCACCTGCGAGGTGCGGAAGTGGCGATGGCGCAGCGTCTGGTCCTCGTCGGCGACGAACGGCGTCTCCTTCACGCGCCGGACCGCGCTGACGGTGGTCGGCGGGTACGTGTGATAGAGCAGCGCCGAGGTTCCGGTGAACCCCTCGTGGCCGACCAGCTGCTCGGCATAGAGTCCGCCATCCGGCTTGCGGAAGGCGATGTGCCGCTTCCGGGGGACCCTGCCTAACGTGTGATAGAATGGCATGCCAGTGATCCTGTGGGTAAGGACTGTCGGTTCAGCCCGATCGCGTCGCGACGTGCGAGAGCGTGCCGGAGGGGCCGTCGATGGTGATCTCTCCCGACTCCCGCGCGCCGATCGGTGCATCGACGACGCCGGCGTCGTGGAGGAAGAGGTCCCCAGGCTGCAGGGTGTATCGAGACGAAGCCGCCGCGACCGCGGCGCCTAACGCGGCGCGGGCGCCGCCGAGGGGGATGCGGCGGACGCTCTCGTGCGGCACGGTCACCAGCAGCTCGGCGTCATCGCCGAGCGCGGACATCGTCGCCAGCGCGGGGCCGATGACGAGCCGGTCGTTGGCGACCGCCGCCTCCGGGTCGGCGCTCCGCCACTCGGCGAAGATCGTGACGCCGGCGAGGTGCGATGCGCCCTGCCGCGGCGGGATGTCGCGCCCACCGCTGCCGATCGCGGCGACGACGCCGACGGCCAGCACTTCGTTGCCGGCGACGCTGAGGTGCGTGCC
>DASSZC010000560.1:0-5494 GCA_035702925.1 Gemmatimonadaceae bacterium
TCTGGTCGACGGCGGGGGCAACGATCGTGCTCGGTGCGCTGCTCCATCGCGGGCTCTACGCCCGCGGGTACACGAAGGCGCAGGAGAGCGCGCAGACATTCGCGCGCGACGGGGTGATGCGAAAGATCATCGGCGCGACCCTCACCCCCTTCGGGGTGCGGCGGCGCGAGCTGGTGCTGAAGGAGCTGCGGCTGTTCTTCCGCGACACGACGCAGTGGTCGCAGCTCATCCTGCTCGCGGTGCTGATCGTCGTCTACGTGTTCAACATCAAGTACCTGCCGCTGACCGGCGAGGGGCTGACGTTCTTCATCGTCAACATCGTCCCCTTCCTCAACCTGGTGCTCGCCGGTTTCGTCCTCGCCTCTATCGCGGCGCGCTTCATCTTCCCCGGGGTGAGCCTCGAGGGGCGGACCTTCTGGCTGCTCCGTTCGAGTCCGCTCTCGATGCACGACCTGCTCTGGTCGAAGTTCTGGGTCGGGACCCTCCCCCTCCTCGCCCTCGCGTTAGGCATCGTCGGCGCGACGAACTACCTGCTGAAGACCAGCGAGTTCATCATGTGGGTGTCGCTCTTCTCGATCGTGCTCCTGACCTTCGCGATCGCCGGGATGGCGATCGGGTTCGGCACGCTCTACCCGCAGTTCGAGACGGAGAACGCGGCGCAGATCCCGACGTCGTTCGGCGGGCTGCTGTTCATGATGGCGTCGGTCGCCGTCATCGGCGGTACGATCGTCCTCGAGGCGCGCCCCGTGTACAGCTACCTCAGCGCCCGGATGTACAACACGGAGACGAGCAGCGCCGAGATGCTTTTCGGCTTCGGCATGGCGGCGACGCTGTGCATCACGGCGACGATCGTCCCGATCCGCTTCGCGCTCCGCCGGCTGGAAACGATCGAGCGGGGCTGATACCGCCTAACGCTCGGGGGTAGTCGCCAGGAGCTCGGCCAGCGGCCGCCGCAGGCGCGGCCGCTCGGGATCGGAAAGGTCGAGGTCGCGCCAGCCGACGACGACCCGGTTGGAGCGCCGGCCGAAGCGGTCGGCCAGCACGCGGGCGAGATGGCTCCCACCCAGGGCCTCGACCAGGCCGCCGGTGCTGAGGTGAAATTCGCGGACGACGTATTCGCCGCTCCCCGGGCGCGCGACCTGGCCGACGAGCTCGCGGATATGGCCGGCGGGGCGCCCGGCGGGGTCGCGGACCATCCGTCCGATGAGCAGGTCAACGCGGACCTCGCGCTTCATTTTCTCTCCGGCCCCGCGCCGCCAGGGATGCGGCAGACGATGTGCTCATCGAGCCAGCGCTCGGTGCGCAGCGCGTTCGTCGAGCGCGCATCGAGGTCGAGCTCGACGCAGCTGCCGATGACGCGCACCTGCTCGAAGGGGATGCGCGTCACCTCGGCCTCGATCCTGAGGAGCCGCGACAACGCTCCCGTGAGCGCGACCATCCATCGCCCGATTCGCTCGGCGAGCACCGACCCGCCGACCAGCAGCTCGGCGACACGCGGCGGCTCCCCGTCGCGCAGCTCGATCACCAGGCCGTCGACGCGCCCCATCTTCTGCTGCTTGCGGTCGACGAGCTGCGCGTCGAGCACGTCGTGCACCAGATGGACCCCCTTCATCTCACCCGCCCCCCTTCAGCTGAAGGGGAATCGCGGCCAGCAGGATCACGCACGTCATCACGGCGAGGCCGACCAGCGCGATGTTGGCGACGATCCCGTTCACCGACTTCCCCATGACGTCGCGATCGTTCATGAGGAGGACCATCGGGACCACGGTCACCGGCAGGCTCGCCGCGGTGAGGACCATCGAGACGTTCGTCAGCCCGAGCACGTTTACCCCGAGCAACACCGGGATCGCGGCGAGGAGGATGACCACCGTGTAGGTGACGCTGAATCGCGAATCGGCCGACGGACGCATGTTCTCGCTCCACTGCCACCCCAGTCCCTGTGCCAACAGGTAGGCGATGGCCAGCGCGATCTCCAGCGTGGTCCCGAAGCAGGTGATGCCTAACGTGGCGAGGAAGAAGACGAAGCCCGGATGGCCGAGCGCGGGGGTGAGGATGAGCCCCATCTGCTCGTACGCATCGACGTGGATGTGCCGGGGGAGGAACACGAGCGCGGCGACGACGAGCACCATCAGCGCGAGGCCACCGCCGAAGACGTTGCCGAGCACCGAGGTGATGCGGTTGACGGCGAGATCCTCGGTCGTCCATCCATCCTCGATGGCGCCGGACGAGAAGAACATGTAGAGGTACGGACTGATCGACGCGCCGAGGATGCTGACGGCGAGGTACCAGTAGCGCGCGGTATCGTGCGCCGGCCGGGTCGGCAGAAGCCCGGCACCCACCGATGTCCATCGCGGGTGCAGCGCCGCGGCGCCGACCGCGAACACGATCGAGACGAGTCCGAGCATCGCGGCGCCGTTCTCGACGATGCTGAAGGTCCCCCGCCAGAGCAGGACCCAGGCGAGAAACGCGATGGGGAGGGCCCAGAGCTGGAACCGGATACCGGTCGCCATCTGGAGCGCGAGCGAGACTCCACCGATCTCCGACGCGAGGACGAGGAGGCTGACCACGAACCCGACGACGAGCGGAGCGAGAAAGAATCGAATCCCGAACCGCTCGCGCAGCTGGTCGGCGAGCGTCCTGTTGCTGACCGCGGCGAGCCGTCCACTCGCTTCCATCAGGACCATCAGCGAGACGCTGCCAAGCAGCACGGCCCAGCCGAGTTGGAAGCCGAACTCGGAGCCCCCCTGCGCCGAGGTGGCGAGCGACCCCACCTCGAGGAAGCCGCCGATCCCGGTGACGACGCCTAACGCGACCTCGGCGATCTTCTTCATCGGCCGCTCTTATCGAGTCGTCCGAGCGCCGCGCGGAGCGAAGCGCCGGCGGCGGCCAGCGAGTCGCGCTCGGCGGCGGTGACCTTGTCGCTGGAGGTCAGCTCGTCCCCCTGCACCACGGCCTTGCGACCCTCATCGCTTAGCTGGCGCGCGTACCGCGGCGTCACCCACCCACGCAACCGTGCGTCGGCCGTGAGGTCGATCGTCGCCCGCCAGGACTGGAGGGTCTCGATCTCCTTGCTCGCGTCGGCGCCGCCGCATCCGGCGACGACGAGCGCGGCGAGGAGCGCTGCCGGTCGCGCGGTCAGGGCTTGGTGGCGGTGACGGTGTCCTTCTTCACCTTCTCGCCCTTCGCTTCCTGGCGCGCCTTCCGGCTGTAGACCTTCTTCACCCCACGGGCTGCGCGCTTGGCCTGCTTGCCGGTATCCTTCGCCCCCTTCTTCGCGACTTTTTCGGTGCGCTTCCCGACGCGCTCCGCTTCCTCACCGGTGTTCTTCGCGACGGTCTTCGGCGTGATCGGCTTGTGCGTCGTGTCCTGCTGCTGCGCCCGCGCCGCGGCGGGGAGCGCCAGTGCGCCAGCCACCAACAATGTCGCGAGCATCATCGTCTTCTTCATAACCGTGCCTCCGTCATGGCCTCGAGCCGGGGGTCGCGGTCGCGAGCCGGCCCGTCCTGAAAATGCAAGTTCGGTGCACGGGGCCGGCAAGGCGGAGCCGCCCGGCGGGGTGAAGGGTTTACAAAAGACTGGCCAACGCTCGCGGTCCCGAGGCCGTATCATTCGGTTCCCCAACCGCGCGCCGCAGCCGGCTCTCTCCCCGGTCACGCGTCGTGCTCAGCCCATCTCGTCGATGAAGAGATTCGCCATTCTTGCCGCGGCCGCGCTGGTGCCGGCCCTTCTCCCGGCACAGGCGCCCAAATCAAAGGCGCCCGTTTCCGCGGGGCCGCTGCCGCACAAGCACGCCCCCCAGCCGACCACCGCGAACATCACCGCCAGCGACCTGATGACCCGCCTCTACATCTTCGCCGACGACTCGATGATGGGTCGGGAGGCGGGGACGATCGGCAACGTCAAGGGAACCGACTACATCGCCGCCGAGGCCAAGCGTCTCGGTCTCCGCCCGGCCGGCGAGGATGGTGGATACTTCCAGACCATCCCGCTGAAGACCCGGGTCACCGACTCGGCATCGACGCTCAGCGTCGGCGGCACTGCGCTCACCTTCGGGACCGAGTGGGCGGTCAGCGGTGGAATGCCGCTCACCCTGGCCAATGCGCCGGTGGTCTACGGCGGGACGATCGGCGATTCGACGTCGATGATCTCGCGTGATTCGGTGGCGGGGAAGGTCGTCGTCTTCGGCTTCTCGGCGCTCCCCGGGTCGCCGCGCATCCTTCGCGGCGCGGCGCGGTTCGCGCCTGACGCGGCGGCGATCGTGCTCATCTCGCCGGACATGTTCCTGAACTACATGCGCCGCCCCGCGACGTTCGTCGACGATCCGTCGAACCAGCCGCGCGCCACCACGCCGCTCGTGCTCATGACCGCGGCCGGCGTCGCGCGGATGTTCGATGCCCCCGTGACGACGCTCGTGAAGGGGGCGATCGGCAAGCCTCTCTCGGCCGACGTCCGCTTCAAGGTGACGCCAGTTCCCTTCCCGGCTCGCAACGTCGTTGCCATCCTCCCCGGGAGAGACAAGAAGCTGAAGGGGGAATACGTCGCGATCGGCGCGCACAACGACCACATCGGGATGAACAACCGCCCGGTGAACACCGATTCGCTGCGCATCTTCAACCACATCGTTCGCCCGGGCGGCGCCGAGGACGCGGGGAAGCAGGCGACCCCCGAACAGCAGGCGACGTTCGACAGCACCTACGCGGCGTGGAAGGCAGCCAATCCGAGCGCGGTCGCGCGGCTCGACTCGATCTCCAATGGCGCCGATGACGACGGCTCAGGATCGGTCGCGGTCCTCGAAGTCGCCGAGAAGCTCGCGTCGCTGAAGACGAAGCCGAAGCGGTCGGTCATCTTCGTCTGGCATGTCGGTGAGGAGAAGGGGCTGCTCGGCTCCGCGTGGTTCACCGACCACCCGACCGTTCAGCGCGACTCGATCGTTGCCCAGCTCAACATGGACATGGTGGGGCGCGGAGCCGCATCCGACGTCGTCGGCGAGACCAAGGACGGCGCGGTGCTGCACGGGGGCCCGGACTACCTCCAGCTCGTCGGGTCCCGTCGCCTGTCGACGGAGCTCGGTGACCTGATCGAGAAGGTGAACACGGAAGGCCACCATCGCTTCACCTTCGACTATTCGATGGATGCGAACGGCCATCCGATGAACATCTACTGCCGCAGCGACCACTACGAGTATGCGCGCTACGGCATCCCGATCACCTTCTTCACGACCGGTGGGCACTCCGACTACCACCAGGTGACGGACGAGCCGGAATTCATCGACTACCAGCACATGGCCCGCGTCGCGAACCTCGTCGAGGATGTCGCGGTTCACGTCGCGAACCTCGACCACCGCGTCGTCGTCGACCAGCCGAAGCCGGACCCGCGCGGGGCCTGCCGGCAGTAGCACGGCGCAGCGTGGGAGGCGCGGCACGGCCGCGCCGGTTGGACGAACGCCACACGCCTTCCTGGCGTGTGGCGTTCGTGCTGGCTGGGACGTCATTAG
>DASSZC010000065.1:0-3263 GCA_035702925.1 Gemmatimonadaceae bacterium
CCATCGTCGCCAGCGCGATCTTCCTCCTCTGCATCCTCCTCCTCAAGGTGGACGAGCGGCGGCGCGACGTCGCCGCGCTCCGACTGTCGGGGATCTCGCGAGCGACGATCGTGAAGTCGATCGTCATCGAGGCGTCGGTCATCACCCTCTTCGGAACCCTGTTCGGGGTGGCGCTCGGCTGGGTCGCGACGGTGATCGTCAACACCCACTACCAGGGGGTGTACCGCACGCCGCTCCGTTTCGCCCTCGTCACGCCGCAGACCGTTGTCTTCGCGTTGACGCTGTCGATCGTGCTCGGTGTCGTCGCCGGCGCGCTCGCCGCCCTTCGCTTGGCGCGCGCGCACCCGCTCGCCCTCCTCGGGCGCCGTTAGGCATCGTGATCGGCCGCCTCGTCGTCGCCTCCCTCACCGGGCATCGCGCGCGCACCCTGCTCGCGATCGCGGGGGTCGCCGTGTCGGCGGCGCTGCTGCTCGACATGGTGATGCTCTCGAGCGGGATGCGCGAGTCCTTCCGCTCCCTCCTCACGAGCCGGGGATTCGACCTCCGTGTCGCGCCCAAGGGGACGCTCCCCTTCGACACCGAGGCGACCATCGCCGATGCCGCCGCGACGGTCGCCGCCCTGCGCGAGTCCCCGGATATCGTCACCGTCGCCCCCGTGCTCGGCGGGACCATTCATCTCCCGCGCGGCGGCGGCACGGCGATCAGCTCCGTCGCCCTCGGCCTCGATCCGGCGGCGCAGGGAGACTACGTGCTGCTCGACGGGCTTGATCCCCGGGACGGCGAGATCGTCGCGAACGACGCGCTCCTCGCCGCGAGCGGCCATCAGCCCGGCGACACGCTCACCATCGCCGGGGGCTACGATCCGCAGCTTCGCCGATTCGACGCGTCGCGCCGGGTGAGGATCAGCGGCCGCGTCCGATTCGTCTACCTCGCGCGCGACCAGCGTGCCGCCGCGATGCCGCTCGCCGCGATGCAGGCGTTAGGCGGACCCACCCGGCGCGACCGCGTCTCGCTGATGATGGTTCGCTCCCGCCCCGGCAGCGACGCCGAGACGGTGCGGCGATGGGTCGCGACGCGCCTGCCGAAGGTGACCGCGATCTCGACGGCGACGGCGATCGCGCAGGTCGAGCAGCGGCTGAGCTACTTCCGCCAGCTCGCCTTCATCCTCGGGAGCGTCAGCCTCGTTGTCGGCGTCCTCCTCGTCGGGACGCTGGTCACCGTCAGCGTGAACGAGCGCATCGGCGAGTTTGCCGTGCTCCGGGCGATCGGCATCGCCCGCCGCACGATCACCGCGCAGATCATGATCGAAGGTGCGGTCCTCATGCTCGCCGGCGCCGCGCTCGGGCTCGCGCTCGGCCTCGTCACCGCACGCTACCTCAACACGATCCTCGCCAGCTTCCCCGGGCTCCCGCAGTCGATCGACTTCTTCCTCTTCCAGCCGCGGGCGGCCTGGACCGCGCTCGGGCTGCTCGCGATCGCCGGCGTCGCCGCCGGCGCGTGGCCGGCGTGGCGCGGGGCGTCGCTGCCGATCGCCCGCGTGTTGCGCGAGGAGGCGGCGTGAGCGAGCCGGTGCTGCGCCTCGACGCGGTCGAGCGGACCTACCACATGGGCGGGGAAGAGGTGCACGCCGTCCGCGGCGTCTCGTTGGCGATCGACGCCGGGGACTACGTCGCGATCGTCGGTCCCTCCGGGTGCGGGAAGTCGACGCTGCTCAACCTGCTCGGCGCGATCGACCGTCCCGACAGCGGACACGTCTACCTCGATGGCCGCGACGTCGGAGCGTTAGGCGACGGCGAGGCGACCGCCCTCCGCCTCCGCCGGATCGGCTTCGTCTTCCAGCGCTTCCACCTGCTCGCCGCGCTCAGCGCCCGGGAGAACATCGAGCTCCCGATGTCGGAGGCAGGCGTCGGTCGCTCCGAGCGCGCGGCGCGGGCGCGCGAGCTCCTCGCCTATGTCGGGCTCGCCGCGCGCGAGAAGCACCGCCCTCCGCAGCTCTCCGGGGGCGAGCAGCAGCGGGTCGCGATCGCCCGCGCCCTCGCCAACCGCCCCGCGCTCGTCCTCGCCGACGAGCCGACCGGGGAGCTCGACGCCCGCACCGGCGCCGAGATCGCCGCGCTCTTCCGCCGCCTCAACGACGACGGGACCACCCTCGTCGTCGTGACGCACGACGAGGACCTCGCCGGCGCGGCGAAGCGGACGATCCACATGCGCGACGGAGTCGTCGTCCGCGACGAGCGCGCCGCTCCCATCGGACGGACGTTGGCTGTGGCCGAAGGCCGCGCCAAACGTTAGGCAATGTACGCCCGGCTCGCCTTCCGCCACCTCGCGCTTCGCCCGGCGCGCACGCTGCTGCTCCTCGCGGGCTACGGGGTCGGCGTCGCGGTGATGGTCGTCCTCCTCTCGATCGGCGAGGCGCTGCTCGCCCAGGCCCGCGACGAGAAGCTGGTCGGGGGCGGCGACATCACCGTCCTCCCCGAGGGGATCGACATCGAGGTGATGAAGACCGGTGGACTCGGCGGGATGTACTTCTCCATCGACCACGCCCGCTTCATCCAGCTCCAGCTGCTGGCGTCGCCGCGACTGGCCCGCGACATCAAGGCTGTCGCCCCGCAGATCGATGGGACGCTGCTCTACCTGCGCGGCGGCGACGGCGTCGAGCGCACCGTGCGGGCGAGCGGCGAGATCCCATCGGCGACGCGCGCGGTCGGTGCGATGCCGGTGCTCGCCGCCGGCACATGGGCTGATGATTCGGGCGACGTCCGCTGGGCACGCCCGACGCTCGCACAGCTGCACGACGACATCGACCACTTCCATCTTCCGCCCGGCGAACTGACGCCCGCCGAGCGCGCCTCATGGGGGGAGTGGCACTACTTCAACGTCCTCTCCGCCGATCGCAAGCGCTGGGCATTCATAACGCTGCTCGCTGGGGGCGACATCCCCGATGGACGCTGGGGGGGCCAGACGCTGGTCACCCTGCGCGAGGAGGGGAAGGGCGAGCGGCGCTTCGTTGCCAAATTGCCCTCCGCGGCGGTCGCCCTCTCGACGACGCGCGCCGACCTGAAGGTCGGCGAGTCGCACGTAAGACTGCTGCCTGACGGCAACTACGAGCTCCACGCGATCGCCCGGGCCGCGGATGGGGGAACCGGAACGGTGACCGTCGATCTCCTCGTCGCCCCCCAACCGCGCGCCTACTTTCCCGGCGCAGCGTTAGGCGGCGGGTTCGTCTCCGGCTACGCCGTCCCCGCGCTGCGCGCCGATGCCTC
>DASSZC010000348.1:0-5098 GCA_035702925.1 Gemmatimonadaceae bacterium
GCCTGCCGGCGGTCGTCGGCCTCCGCGACATCACCTCGCGGCTGACGGGGAAGGAGAAGCTGATCCTCGACGGGACCGCCGGCGTCATCGTCGTCGACCCCTCGCCTGAGGACATCGAGACCTATCGCACGCGCGCGCTGCGCGAGGTCCAGGAGGACGACGAGCAGCGCGCGCTCGCCCACGTCGAGTCGGTGACCCTCGACGGCGTGCCGATCACGATCCGCGCGAACGTCGACCTCCCCGACGAGGCCGAGGCGGCGGCGAACAGCGGCGCCGACGGCGTCGGGTTGATGCGCACCGAGTTCCTCGTCGTCGGCCGGACGACGATGCCCGACGAGGACGAGCAGTACCGCGCCTATCGCCGCGTCGTCGAGGCGTTTCACGGGCAGACGGTCGTCATCAGGACCTTCGACATCGGCGGCGACAAGCTCCCGGTCGGCGGCTTCCCGAGCGAGGCGAACCCCTTCCTCGGCTGGCGCGCGATCCGCATGTGCCTCGACCAGCCGGAGATGTTCAAGACGCAGTTCCGCGCGCTCCTCCGCGCCGCGGCGCACGGCGACGTGCGCATCATGCTCCCCCTCGTCGTCACGCGCGACGAGGTCCAGCAGGCGCGGACGCTGATGGGGGAGGCGGTCGAGGAGCTGGCGCGGCGCAGCGCCGAGTTCCGCGCCGACGTTCCGCTCGGGGTGATGATCGAGACCCCGGCCGCCGCCGTCGCCGCCGATACGCTGGCGAAGGACGTGAGCTTCTTCAGCATCGGCACCAACGATCTCGTGCAGTACACGCTGGCGGTCGATCGCGGCAACGCGAACCTCGCGTCGCGATTCACCGCGCTGCATCCGGCAGTGCTCAAGCTCATCCACCGGACGGTGACCGTCGGCAAGGAGTACGGCCTCGACGTGTCGGTGTGTGGCGAGATGGCGTCGCAGCCCCTGATGGCCTACGCGCTGCTAGGCCTCGGCGTGCGCAGCCTGAGCGTCTCCCCGCGCGGAGTGCCGCTGATGAAGCGGATCGTCCGCGCCGTGCGCATCGACGACGCCGCGCGCTCGGCCGCGGCCGCGCTCGAGTGCGCGACCGCCGCGCTCGCCGAGATGGAGCTCCGCCGCGGGCTGTCCGCTGCCCTGCAGAACGGCGCGGCAGCGGGGGACGGGTTGCTCGGCATGAGCCACTCCATCTAGATTCAACAGGTTGCAGCCGCTGTGGCGAGCCTCGCCGGGCGGCTGTCGTTCTTTCTCTCTCCAACACACGAGGATCGCGGTGCCCGTTCGTCGCCTGTTCACCTCCGAGTCCGTCACCGAGGGACACCCGGACAAGATCGCGGACCAGATCTCGGACGCGATCCTCGACGCGATTCTCGCCGATGACCCGACGGCGCGCGTTGCCTGCGAGACGCTCGTCACGACCGGCCTCGCCTGCGTCGCCGGCGAGATCACGACGAAGACCTACGTCGACATTCCGCGCATCGTGCGCGGGACGATCGAGCGCATCGGCTACACCGACGCGAGCTTCGGCTTCGACTCGAACACCTGCGCCGTGATCAACAGCATCGGCACCCAGTCGCCGGACATCGCGATGGGCGTCGACACCGGCGGCGCCGGGGACCAGGGGATGATGTTCGGCTATGCGACGGACGAGACCGAGGAGCTGATGCCGCTCCCGATCGTCCTCGCCCACCGCATCACGAAGCGGCTCGCCGAAGTTCGCCGCAGCCGCGGCTTCGAGTGGCTGCGCCCCGACGGCAAGTCGCAGGTGACGGTGCTGTACGAGGACAACATGCCGGTGCACGTCGACACCGTCGTCCTCTCGACGCAGCACGCCGACTCGATCTCGACCGCGAAGCTCCGCCGCGAGATCGCCGCCGAGGTGATCGAGCCGATGATCCCCGACGAGTTCCGCCCGAAGAAGAAGATGACGGTCCACATCAACCCGACCGGCCGCTTCGTCGTCGGTGGACCGCAGGGCGACGCCGGGCTCACCGGCCGCAAGATCATCGTCGACACCTACGGCGGCATGGGCCGCCACGGCGGCGGCGCGTTCAGCGGCAAGGACCCGAGCAAGGTCGATCGCTCCGCCTGCTACGCCGCGCGCTGGGTCGCGAAGAACATCGTCGCCGCCGGCCTCGCCAAGCGCTGCGAAGTCCAGGTCGCCTACGCGATCGGCGTCGCCGAGCCGGTCTCGGTCTCGGTCGACACCTTCGGCACGGGCGAGGTTCCGGAGAGCGTGATCACCGACGCGGTGCTCGACGTCTTCGACCTCACCCCGCGCGGGATCATCTCCGCCCTCGACCTCCGCAAGCCGATCTACTCCGCCACCGCCGCCTACGGCCACTTCGGCCGCCAGCCGGAAAAGGCGAAGTACAACGGGGTCAGCGCGACGACGTTCACCTGGGAAAAGACCGACCGCGCCTCGGCGCTGAAGAAGGCGGTCCGGTAGGAACTGCAGCCGTTAGCTGTTAGCCGTTAGCTGTGAGCGAAAGCGTCAACCGCAGTCGCTCACAGCTAACGGCTAATGGCTGATAGCCGGCCTTCCGCGGAACCCATACGGCGCGATTGGGTTAGATTGCAGATATGATGGTCGAAGTCGTCGTCGCGCGCCTCGGCGTGGACCAGAGCAACCAGAGCTTCGTCGTGATCCTTCGCGAGAGGGAGGGGAAGCGGCTGCTCCCGATCTGGATCGGGCAGCCGGAGGCGGAGTCGATCGTGATGCAGATGCAGGACATCAAGCGGGCGCGCCCGCTGACGCACGATCTCTGCAAGAGCATCATCGTCGGCCTCGGCGGGGTGCTGCGCCGGGTGCAGATCACGCGCGTCGAGAAGAACACCTACTTCGCCGAGATGCACCTCTTCCGCGCCGACGACATCGTCCGCGTCGATGCGCGTCCCTCGGACAGCATCGCGATCGCGCTGCGGCTCGGCGCCGGCATCTACGCCGACGAGTCGCTGCTCACCGATCCCGACGAGGAAGAGGAGGAGGACGAAGACGCTCCGTCCTTCCCGTCGCCGGCCGACGCCGCCGACGAGCTGAGCGCCGAGCAGCTGAAGCGCTACCTCGAAGCGCTGCGTCCCGAGGACTTCGGCAAGTTCAACCCGTGATCGTCCGCACGACCGGGGGTCTCGCGCGGTGCCTAACGCTGGGGGCCGTGCTGCTGCTCCCGGTCGCCGCCCGTTCGCAGGGTGCTGCCGCCCCGGCGAGCCGCGGCACCCGCATCGTCGAGGGACGCGTCATGCGTCCGCACGCGAACGACCAGGATCCGCTCCCGGTGCCGTCGATCATGGTGACGCTGCACCAGGTCACGCGCGCCGGCGGTCATCCGCTCGACTCGATGCGCACCAACCGCGACGGACGGTTCTCCTTTCACTATCCGGCGCCCGCCGACACGACGGCGATCCACTTCGTGTCCGCCGGCTACGCGGGGATCACCTACTTCTCCGCACCGCTCCGCAACGCGATCATCCGCGGCGACGATGCGGACATGACGGTGTTCGACACCACCAGCCGCCCGGTGACCATCACCCAGCGGGGGCGGCACATCGTCGTGTCGGCGGCCGGGGCGAACGGGACGCGGCAGGTCATCGAGGTGTTCGAGCTGTCCAACGACACGTCGGTCACCCGGATCGCGCCGCCGGATGGACGCACGTGGAGCGGCGGCATCCCGGTGAGCGCGCGTGCCTTCACCGTCGGCGAGGGGGACATCTCCGCCGACGCGGTGACCGCGAAGCAGGGACGCGTCGACGTCGAGGCGCCGATTGCCCCGGGGCTCAAGCAGCTCTCGTTCTCGTACGAGCTGCCAGCGAGCGCATTCCCGCTGAGCATTCCCGCCGAGCATCACACCGACGTGCTCGAGGTGCTGGTCGAGGACAGCCTCGGCGTCGCCAGCGGCGCGGGGCTGTCGGAAGTCGATCCGGTGAACGTCGACGGCCGCCACTTCCGGCGCTTCACCGCGCGCGACGTCGCCCCGGCGAGCGTCGCCCGGGTGGTGATCGCGACGCCGCCGCGGATCTCGCGCGGCGGGTCCATCGCCATCGTCGCTCTCGCGTTAGGCGCGGCGATGCTCGTCGTCCTCGCGCGCACGACCTGGCGCGGCCGGCGGGCGACGGCGGCGGGCAGCTACGAGCCGCCGTGGGCGCGCGATCCCGACGCCCTCGCCCGGCGGATCGCGACGCTCGACGCGGAGTTCGAGCGCAACGCGTCGCCGACTCTGGAAGCGCGCGAGACCTATGAGCTCAAGCGCGCCGACCTCAAGGCGCGGCTCGCCGACGCGATTGCGCGGCGCGGCGGCCCGGAGTAGATTCGACGCACAATTGAACTCGCGGACGGGAGCCACGGAAACCGGTGCAACGCCGGTGCGGCCCCGCCACTGTAACGGGCAGACACGCACGCTCAGACGCCACTGACTCCGGTCGGGAAGGCGAGCGACGCGGCCCGGAGCCAGGAGACGACTCTTCGTCCGCGCCACTATCGGTCCTCGGGGGAGGAATCGTGGCGACCACGCGCGCATCGTCATCACGCGCCGTGCATCGTTCCGGGCGCCTCCGCCATTCGCAGGGGTGCCCGTTGTCGTTTCCGCGCGTCGCATCGTTCGCAGCGCTCATCCTTTCGCTCGTCGCCGGCTGCTCGCGCGGCGAGGAGCGACCTCCGGCGCGCGCCGGCGGCGCGCCTTCCGCGCCTGACGCGCCGGCGTTCGTCGACGATTTCGGCGAGCGGGTCTCGCTCGCTCCCGCCGCGCGGATCGCCTCGCTCAACCCGACGACGACCGAGATCCTCTTCACGATCGGCGCCGGCTCGCGGCTCGTCGGGCGCGACGGCTACGATGAATGGCCCGCCGCGGCGAAGTCGCTCGCCGATCTCGGTCCGGGGATCGGCCCCAACGTCGAAAGGATTCTCTCCGCCCGTCCGGACCTCGTCGTGCTCTACGCGAGCAACGACAATCGCGCCGCGGCGAGCGCCCTGCGCGCGGCGGGGATCCGCGTCGCCGGTTTCAAGATCGACCGGATCGCCGATTTCCGCCGCGCCGCGCTGATCCTCGGCGCGCTCGCCGGCGACACCCTCGCCGCGCGCGCCACCGTCGACAGCGTCGAGCGCACCCTGACGCGCATTC
>DASSZC010000314.1:0-4308 GCA_035702925.1 Gemmatimonadaceae bacterium
CCAGATGAAGGAGAGCGGGCATCACGCGCGATGGGAGGAGGATTTCGCGCTGGTGCGGGAGTGCGGGCTGAATGCACTGCGGTACGGGCCCGCCTATTATCGCACGCACATCGCGCCCGACGCCTTCGACTGGGATCAAGCGGATCCGCAGATGGCGCGGCTCGCGACGCTCGGCATCAACGTCATCGCCGATCTCTGTCACTTCGGCGTTCCCACCTGGCTCGGCGGATTTCAGGATCCGGCGTTCCCGGTGCTGTTCGCCGAGTACGCGCGCGCCTTCGCGCGACGATATCCCCAGGTGCGGCACTACACGCCAGTGAACGCGATCTTCACCTGCGCGAGCCAATCGGCACTGCACGGCCTCTGGAACGAATGCGAGGCGAGCGAGCCCGCGTTCGTGCGCGCGATTCGCAACCTCTGCATGGCCCACGAGCTCGCGGTCGAGGCGATCCTCGCCGAACGGCCGGATGCGATCATCGTACAGTGCGAATCGATCGAGCACTTCCATGCGGCGGGAGACGGCGCCCGCGCCGAAGCAGCACGCTGGAACGAGTTCAAGCAGCTCGCTCTCGACCTGACGACGGGGCATGAGCTCGCACCGGGAATGGCGCGCTTTCTCAACGAGAACGGAGTGCCCTCGAACGAGTTGAGCTTCTTCCGCGAGAAGCGGGCGTTCGGACAGCGCTGGCTCGGTGTGAGCTACTATCCGGCGGGCGAGCACCGCGTCGCCTCGACGGGACGGCAGAGCGGCTGTCGCAACCCGATGGGGTTCAAGCGCCTCGCGACACAGTATCACCAGCGCTATCGCCTCCCGGTCTTCCACGCCGGGACGAACCGCCCCACCAACCTCGCCGTCGGGTGGCTCGACAGCCAGTGGAGCGACGTCGTCGCGATGCGCGCGTCGGGGATCCCGGTGATGGGGTTCACCTGGCACTCGCTCACCGACCACGCCCATTCGGCGAGAGCCGGCTCCGGCGAGGGCGCCGTGCTCAACCCGGTCGGGCTGTACGACCGTGCCCGCCAGGTACGCCCCGTCGGGACGCGCTACCGGCAGGTCGTTAGGCAGTGGCGCGGGGTGCTCGGGAGCGACGCGCGCACGAGCGCGGCGGAGCTGGTGGCGCGCACCGTCGGCGCATGACTGCTACCGCGGGAGCGGTCACTCGACGTATTCTCCTGCGGTAGCGCGGCGCGGCGCAGGGGCAGCGCCGCTGCCGGCCTCGATACCCGGGAACCAGCGAGACGATGACCCACGCTCCTCCGCACCACGCACTCATCCCCTGCGGTGGCAAGGGGACGCGCATGCTCACCCTCACCGGGGGCGCGCCGAAGGAGCTGGTCGAAGTGGCCGGGATCCCCGTCGTCGAGCGCGTCGCCCGCGAGTGCGCGGCGAGCGGGATCACCGACCTCCTCGTCGTCATCGCTCCGGGAAAGGAAGCGATCCAGGAACGACTCGCCTGGCAGGCGGGGACGCACGGCATGCCGGCGCGGATCTCGTTCGCCGTGCAGCGTGAGGCGCGCGGCCTCGCCGACGCCATCCGACTCGGCGCCGACTTCTGCGGCCGCGGCCCGATCGCCGTCGCGCTTCCCGACAACCTTTTCCTGAGCAGGACACCGGCGTTGCAGCAGGTGATCGACGTCGCGATCGCCGAGGGAAAGAGCGCGGTGGCGATCGTCGGGATCAGCGCCGAGGAAGCGCGCGCGAAGGGCGCGACCGCGATCTACGGGGGCGAGATCGTCGGCCACGAGTACCGCATCTCGCACATCCCCGACAAGGGAGCGAAGAGCGCGACCTTCGACACCGGGGGCGCGAAGATGGCGTACACCGGGGTCGGACGATACGCGTTCACCCCCGCGGTCTGGAAGGCGATCGACGAGGTCGAGGGAACGCTGAAGCCGGGGGCGGAGCTCGACGACATCCCGGTGATGCAGCTGCTGCTCAACCGCGGGCTGATGACCGGGTGCCTGATCGAGGGGCGGTTCCTCGATGTCGGGCTGCCGACCGGCTACATGGAAGCGAATGCGGAGCTCTCGGCCTGACGCGAGGCGTCCGCGATGACCCGGCCGGCGCCGCGCACGGAGGAGGAGCTCGACGACGCGCTATCGACGCCGCGTGACGCGACGGTCGCCGCGCTGACGCGGGCGCCGGGGGACATCGTCATCCTCGGCGCGGGGGGGAAGATGGGACCGACGCTGGCGCGGATGGCGGTCCGCGCCGCCGACACGGCGGACGGCGGCGCGCGGCGGCGGGTGATCGCGGTCTCGCGCTTCTCCTCCCCCGCCGCCGAGGAAGCGCTGGAACGCGCGGGCGTCGAGACGCTGCGCTGCGACCTCCTCGACCGCGACGCCGTGCACCGCCTCCCCGACGCGCCTAACGTCATCTACATGGCGGGGCAGAAGTTCGGCACGACCGGCGCGCCCTCGCGCACCTGGATGCAGAACGTCGTCGTCCCGGCGATCTGCGCCGAGCGTTATGACAGTGCCCGGATCGTCGCCTTCTCGACCGGGAACGTCTACCCACTCACCCCGCGCTCGCGCGGAGGCTCGCGGGAGACCGATTCCCTCGCCCCGGTCGGCGAATACGCGGCCAGCTGCCTCGGTCGGGAGCGGGTGTTCGAGCACTACTCGGCGACCGTTGGAACGAAGGTCGCGATCGTGCGCCTGAACTACGCGATCGACCTCCGCTACGGGGTGCTCGTCGACATCGCGAACGGGATCGTGCAGGGACGCCCCGTCCCGCTGGCGATGGGACACGTCAACGTCATCTGGCAGGGGGATGCGAACCGCATCGCGCTCGAGCTCCTGCCGCACGCATCGTCGCCGCCCTTCGTCGTCAACGTCACCGGCAGCGAGGCGATCGCCGTGCGCGCCGCGGCGCAGGAGCTCGCCCGCCGCCTTGGGCGCGAGGCGGCCTTCAGTGGCGAGGAGGCTCCGACCGCGCTGCTCAGCGACTCGGCGAAGATGCGCACGCTGTTCGGCCCTCCGTCGATGCCGTTAGGCACCCTCCTCGACTGGGTGGCCGCGTGGGTGGGCGCCGGCAATCCCCTGCTCGGCAAGCCGACCGGCTTCGAGAAGCGCGACGGAGCCTTCTGATGCGCGACGCGCGCGCCAACCTCAGGCAGGGGGTGGTCATCCCGGCGCACCCCCTCGCGCTGACCCCCGAACGGAAGCTCGACGAGCGGCGGCAGCGGGCGCTCACCCGCTACTACCTCGACGCCGGCGCCGGCGGCCTCGCCGTCGCCGTGCACACGACCCAGTTCGCGATCCGCGAGCCGAAGCACGGTCTCTACGAGCCGGTGCTGCGGCTCGCGATGGAGACCGCGCGTGCGTGGACGGCCGCGCATCCGCGCCCGCTGACGATGGTCGCCGGCCTCGTCGGCGACACCGGGCAGGCGGTTCGCGAGGCCGAGACGGCGAAAGCGTTAGGCTACGACACCGGCCTTCTCAGCCTCGCCGCGCTTCCGCGGGCGACCGACGACGAGTTGATCGCGCACTGCCGCGCGGTCGCCGAGGTGATCCCGCTGTTCGGGTTCTACCTCCAGCCCGCGGTCGGCGGCCGCGTGTTGAGCTACCGCTTCTGGCGCGCGTTCGCCGAGATCGAAAACGTGTGGGCGGTGAAGATCGCGCCCTTCGACCGCTACCGCACCTTCGACGCGGTGCGTGGCATCGTCGAGGGAGGACGGACCGACGTCGCCCTCTACACCGGCAACGACGACAACATCGTGTCCGACCTGATCACTCCCTTCCCGGCCGACGTCGGGGGACGCGAGAAGGCACGTTGGTTCGACGGCGGGCTTCTTGGCCAGTGGGCGATCGGCACGCATCGCGCGGTGACGCTCCTCGAGCGCGCCCACGCCGGCCGCGGCGCCGCCGACGTCGGGCTCATGAGCGAGGGTGCGGCGCTCACCGATTTCAACGCGGCGATGTTCGACGCGGCAAACTGCTTCGCCGGGTGCATCCCCGGGATTCACGAAGTGCTCCGCCGCCAGGGACTGCTCGCCGGCACCTGGTGCCTCGACGAGAACGAGACTCTGTCACCCGGTCAGTCAGAAGAGCTCGATCGGGTGATGCGCACGCATCACTTCCTGCTCGACGATGCGTTCATCGCGGAGCGGATCGACGAGTGGATGAGGTAAGGGCGAGACCCGGGGGGGGAAGGCGAACTGCGGGGATATTTACAGGAGTCACGGAGAGCACGGAGCGGTTGGAAGACACCGCTGGCGAGAAAGCTCGGCGCACCGGACGCAAAACAGCTTGGGGCAAGCGTGGCGAGATCATCTCGCCCCGCTTGCCCCAAAGTCGCTCGGGCCG
>DASSZC010000412.1:0-4422 GCA_035702925.1 Gemmatimonadaceae bacterium
CCCACCGTCTCAAAGGGGATGCAGCCGTCGAAGCGGCCGGGCACCTGCTGGTAGCGGAGCTCCTTCGTCGCACCGATCTCCGACGTGTAGTAGGCGAGCAGCGTCAGCTCCTTCATGGTGCGGAACCAGTGGGGACCGCGATCGGCGAACGCTTCGCGATCGACGACGTCGAGGACCCGGCGCTGCTCGGCGGCGTCGCAGCGAAGAAAGACGCGGCCGCACCGCGCATCGGTGCGCGCATCGAGATCGGCGAGGCCGGCGACGAAGCGCTCGCGATCGGCAGGGGGATAGTACTCGGCGAGCATCATGTCGATGAACGCCGGCGCGCCGACGGCGCGCGCGCCCGGGGTGTCGGTGGCCGGGATGATGTGCTCGGCGACGACGGCCATCAGCGCGGCCTCCGTCGGCGCGAGGGTGCGCGGGGTGAAGCCGGCGTCGGCGTCACGGCGCTCACATCCGGCGAGGACGCCGGCGATCGCGGGCGCGGAGAGGGCGCCGCCGAGGAGGACGGCGACGCGACGCAGCGCGGCGCGCCGATCGATCGAGCCGGCGGGGAGATCGGTCATGGCAGAGGGGAAGGCGAGGGAGCGAATCTGAGCGGGGGCGAGGCACGCGCAAGAGCAGTACGCGCATGGCGGTCGGGTCGTTCGCGCGGGCGGCGTCTTGCGGCGGTCGCGCCGGCCGCGCAACATAGCGCCTCTCAGCTTTATCGTTTAAGTATCGAGCCCCGCACCCACTCGAGGTAGCCGGCGGATGGCGTTCCGACGGTTTGCGATCCTGTTTCTCTGCGCGGCGTCGCTCGCTCGCGCGCAGTCCGCGCCGCTTCCCACGCGACCCGCGCATCCCGAGCTCGGCGTCGCGTGGGAAGAGGTCGCGAGCGGAGTCTGGCGCGCGACGATCGGCGCGCCCGAACGGGTCTCCCTGCTCGATACCCTCGCCGCGCCGCCGCGCCGCGACGCGCTGCAGCGGCTGCCGCGCGCGACCTTCCCGCTGCGCCAGGAGGAGATCCACGCCGTCGAAACCGACGGCAAGCTCGCGCTCCGCATCCCGCTCGCGCCGAGCGAGGCGCTCTACGGGCTCGGGCTCGAGTTCAAGAGCGTGCAGCAGCGGGGCACGGTGAAGGAGCTGCACGTCGATCACTACGGGGGGACGGACAACGGACGGACGCACGCGCCGGTGCCGTTCTACGTGTCGAGCGCGGGCTACGGCGTCCTGGTGGATGCCGCGCGCTACATGACCGTCTACGCCGGGACCGCGGTCCGGAAGGACAGCGAGCACCGGCCGCCGGTGAAGGACCGGAACACCGACCCGACGTGGACGTCGATGCCGCTCTCCGACGCGGTGGAGATCCTCGTCCCCGCGCGCGGCGCGACGGTGTACGTGTTCGGCGGACCGACGGCGCTCGACGCGGTGCGGCGCTACAACCTGTATTCGGGCGGCGGCGTCATCCCCCCGAAGTGGGGACTCGGCTTCATGCAGCGCGTGCGCGCGTCCTCGACGGCGGAGCAGGTGCTGCGCGAGGTCGACGATTTCAGCACGAGGGGATATCCGCTCGACGTGATCGGGCTCGAGCCAGGGTGGCAGAGCGCGGCCTATCCCGGCACCTTCGTCTGGGACTCGACGCGGTTCCCCGATCCGGCCGGGTTCATGCGCGCCATGGCGGGGCGCGGCGTGCGCGTGAATCTCTGGATCAACCCCTACGTCGCGCCCCGCGCGCCCTTCTTCGACGCGCTGCGTCCGCTCTCCGGCTCGCACACCGTGTGGACGGGTCTCGTCCCCGACTTCACGCTCTCCGAGACGCGACGCATCGTCTTCGACCTGTTCCGCCGCGAACATCTCCAGCTCGGCGTGAGCGGCTACAAGATCGACGAGGTGGACGGATACGACCGCTGGCTCTGGCCCGATCACGCGACTTTTCCGTCGGGGCTGAGCGGTGAGCAGATGCGGCAGCTGTACGGGCTCACCCTGCAGCGCGCGACGGCAGCGATGTTCCGCGAGCGCGGCGTGCGCACATGGGGGCTCGTGCGCGCGTCGAACGCGGGGGCGGCCCCGCTGCCCTTCGTCATCTACGACGATTACTACAGCCATCCCGACTTCATCACCGCGCTCGCGAACAGCGGCTTCATCGGGGTGCTCTGGACCCCCGAGGTGCGCTCGTCGAAGACGGGCGAGGAGTGGCTGCGCCGGATGCAGTCGGTGTGCTTCTCCCCGCTGGCGATGCTCAACGCCTGGGCGGACGGGACGAAGCCCTGGTCGTTTCCCGAGGTCGCCGACCAGGTGCGCGAAGTGATGCGGCTGCGCCTCCGGCTGCTCCCATACCTGTACACGGCATTCGCGCGCTACCACTTCGACGGCACGCCGCCGGTTCGCGCGATGGCGCTCGTCGACGGTTTCCGGCTCCCAGACTCCGCGGACGCGGGCGCGCTGAGCTCCACCGAGAATCCGTATGCGGCGGCGACGCGCCGCGACGTGAAGGACCAGTTCATGGTCGGGGACGATCTCCTCGTCGCGCCGATGTTCGCGGGGCAGAGCTCGCGCACCGTGATCCTTCCCGCCGGGCGCTGGTACGACTTCCATACGGGGGTCTACGCGGGCGCCGGAGAGATCATAACGGCGACGCCGGGGCTCGACCGCATCCCGCTCTACGTGCGCGACGGCGCGATCATACCCCTCCTCGCCGGCGCGCCGACTCGCATTCCGGCGCCCGGGGAGCAAGCCGATCTCGAGGCGCGCCACTATGGCGACGCCCCCGGGCGATTCGAGCTCTACGACGACGACGGCATCACCTTCGACCACGAGCGCGGCGCGTTCTCGTGGACGCCGCTCGTCGTCGAGCGGGATCGGCGCGGCCGGCTCCGTGGCTCGGTGCAGCGGCCGCCGAACAACGAGCCGTTCGGTTACCGCGACGTCCGATTCATCATGATGCCGACCCACTGATGCGCGACATCCAGCCCCATCCTCGAGCCAGACTCGGCGCGGCGTTGCTTCTCGCGCTCTGCCTAACGGCCCCGGCGGCGGTCCCCGCCCAGCCACGCCCCGCGGCGACGGCGTCTGCGAGCCTCGATTGGCCGACGTTTCTCGGACGGCACGATCTCGTGTGGGATCGTCTGCCGCGCGATTGGGGCGAGAGCGTCTTCATCGGGAATGGCCTCGTCGGCGCAACGATCGACGGCGCGAGCGGCATGCTCGGGTGGACGATCAACCGCACCGACGTCACGCACGACCAGTCGCGCTTTCCGATCGGGCGCCTAACGCTGAAGACCGCGGGCGCGCTGAAGGGGGGAACTGCCAGGCTCACGCTCTGGGATGGCGAGGCGAGCGGGGTCGTGATCACGGACAGCGGCGAGGTGCGGTGGCGGAGCTTCGTCGCCCGGACGCCGTCGGTGACCGTCGTCGAGCTGGAAGGACGCGGAGGCGAGCGCGCGCCGGCGCTCGACTGGGCGCCCGCCGAGGCGCGGCCGCCGCGGAAGATCGCGCGCAAGGAACCCTTCGCGCCGGAGGACCTGCACCCCGCGCCCGCGATCTCCCGCTCGGCGCGCGAGATCGTGAGCGTGCAGTCGTTCATCGGCGGGGACGCGCACGCGGAGGTGATCCGCGAGGCGTCACGCACGGGAACGCGCGCTGCGTATCACCTCGCGATCGGCTTCGCGCGCGACAGCGCGGGTGCGCTCGCCGAGGCGCGGCGGGCGACCACGGCGAGTGGCCGCGCCGGAACGACGTCGCTCGCGGCGGCGAATCGCGCGTGGTGGCACGCGTACTATCCGGCGAGCTTCCTCTCGTTTCCAGATCGCCGGCTCGAGGGCTACTACTGGATCCAGATCTACAAGCTCGGGGCGGCGATGCGCGCCGACGGCCCGATCCTCGACCTCGCCGGCCCGTGGTATCGCCAGACGCCGTGGCCGGGGATCTGGTGGAACCTCAACATCCAGCTCACCTACTCGCCGCTCTTCCGCGCGAACCGGCTGGAGCTCGCCGAGTCGCTGTTCGGGGAGCTCGATCGCAAGCGTCAGGCACTGATCGACAACGTGCCCGAGCGGCTGCGGGGCGAAGCGGCGGCGATCGGCCGCAGCTCGGGGAACGATCTGGTTCGGAAGGTGGATCTCGCGACGGCGCAGAGCGACGCCGCGCACGAGATGGGCGACCTGCCGTGGACGCTCTACTACTACTGGCTGCACTACCGCTACCAGATGGACGACCGGATCCTGCGCGACCGCGTCTATCCGCTGCTCGGCCGCGCGATCGGGAACTATCTCGCGTACGTGGAGCGCGGTGCGGACGGAAGCTGGCATCTGCCGCCGACGCACTCGCCGGAGCTGGCCACGGTTCCCGACGCGAACTACGACCTCGCGCTGCTGCGCTGGGGGCTGCAGACGCTCGTCGCGAGCGCGGAGCATCTGAAGATCGATGACCCGCGGCTGCCGC
>DASSZC010000422.1:0-6572 GCA_035702925.1 Gemmatimonadaceae bacterium
CCCCCCCCCCCCCCCCCCACGTCTCCAACCCCCTTGGCTACCGATACCCACCCTGCCGGAAAATGTTCAGTGCCATCGCAACCGCCGATGGGGTCGCCTGTTACGGAGCGGCTGACTTCGGCCGTGTGTCGTCGCGGACGAACGATGGCATGGCCGACCAGGCGGCCGGGTCGACGTCCTTCCCGTGGATGTACACGCCGTAGTGAAGGTGCGGGCCGGTCGCCAGACCGGTCGCGCCGACGCGCCCGATCCGTTTCCCCGCGGAGACCTGGTCGCCGCGGCGCACGAGTACGGTGTCGAGATGGAAGTACGCGGTCATCACTCCCTGGCCGTGGTCGATGATCACCGTCCGGCCGGTGAGGATGTATTCTCCGACGTCGGCAACGATCCCGGCGGCCGGCGCGTTGACGCTCGTCTTCCGCGCCGCGGCGATGTCGACTCCCGCATGGCGCCACGACGGAACGTTCGCTGCCGCCCCGCTCGTGTCGAGGCCGAAGGTGCCACGCGTCTTCATGTCCGGGCCGAGGCTGATCGCGCGCGAGGAGTCGGCGGCGCGATAGTAAAAACGCTCGACGCCGTAGCCCGCGCTCCGTGAGCCCTGCACCGGCGCTCCCCACTTCCCGCTCCAGCGACGCACGTCCGATTCCGTCGCGAGCACCCCGCGCAGCGCGCGTGCATCGCGGGCGACGTCGCTCGTCCGCTTCACCAGCGCGTAGTGCGCCGAGTCGAGGAAGACGAGCTCACGTCCGAAGTCGTGGTCGGAGACCGTCACCTGCCGACTGATCCGTCCGGCGGGCCGCTCGAAGGAGAGCGTGAAGGTCCCGGCCGCTTCGTCGGCGGGAAGGGGGATGATCGCAAGCACTCCCTTGCTCACGCGTGCGCAGGGGAGCTGCGTGCCCTTCCAGCTGCAGCGCGGGATGTCGGACGCGACTCCCTCGGCGAGCGCGAACAGGACGCCTCCACGCACCGGCTGGTTGGGATAGAGCGTCACGACGCCGGTGTCGCGCGCCGCGCTCGTCGCCAGCGAATCTGGCGGCGCCGCCGGCACGCCGCCGGGAGCGGTGGTGTCGAGCGATGGTGCCGTCGTTGGGGTGGTGACGAGCGTCGTGGTATCCTGCTTTCCGCTCTTGTTGCTGATGACTTCGCAGGCCGTGCTGGAGAGGAGTGCGCAGGCGATGACGAACGACATCAGGTGCCGCGCCGACGATGCTGCCGCTGCTCTGTGCATTGGTGTCTTCGAGTTTGGGTGCTCGACGACTCCGGGCAAGAGGGGGGCCAACCAGTGGGTATCGCTAGAAGCTGAAGATCTTCTTCAGCGCCTTGCCGATCTTCTGCCCGACGCTGGCGACCGCCGCCTGGATCGGCTCCTCCACCGGCGCATGCTCGCGGCACAGCTGCGTCGGCTCGGTGCCCGGCTTGAACCATTCTTCCTGCGTCGTCGGGCACCATTCGCTGGCCAGCTCACCGGTGGTCGCGTCGATCACGCGGCTCACCATCCCGGCCGGCGGAGTCCACCAGGCGTCGGTGCCGGTCTCGCGCCACCCGCGCTCGTAGAACTCGGCCCACGCCGGCGCCGCGAACCGTCCCCCTGACGCGCCGCCGGGCAGCGGACGCGGGGTGTCGTAGCCGAACCAGACCGCGGCGACGACGGTCGGCGAGTAGCCGACGAACCAGATGTCGGCGTTGTTGTTCGTCGTCCCTGTCTTCCCGGCGATCGGGCCGGTGACGCCGACGTCGCGCACCGCGTGCCCCGTCCCATGGTCGACGACGGAGCGGAGCATCGACGTCACCTGCCATGCGTCGCGCGGGTCCATCACCGGCGTCAGCACCGGCTCGCTGCTCCAGAGCAGCGTCCCATCCGGTCCCTCGATGCGGCGCACCAGGCGCGGCGCGACGCGGTAGCCGCCGTTCGCGAACGGCGAGTACGCCGTGACGAGCTCGATCGGCGTCACCTCGAGGGTGCCTAACGCGATGGACGGCACCGCGCGCATCTCGCTGGTGATCCCGTTCTCGCGGGCGCGGGCGACGACCCGCGACTCCCCGACGGCCCGGCTGAGCCTGACGGTCGCCGCGTTCGCCGAGACCATGAGCGCGCGGCGCAGCGTGATCTCCCCCTCGTAGGTGCCGTCGTAGTTCGCCGGCCGCCAGGGATGTCCGTTCCCGTCGTCGACCTCGACTGGCTCGTCGGCGACGAACGACGCGGGAGTGAAGCCGGCGGCGAGTCCCGCCGCGTAGACGAAGGGCTTGAACGCCGAGCCGGGCTGCCGGTGGGCGAGCAGCGCGCGATTGAAGCCGCCGCGTTCGTACTGGCGCCCACCGACGAGGGCGACGACGTCGCCGCTGCGGGGATCGATCGCGACCAGCGCCCCCTGCACCCCGGCGCCGCGCGCACCGTACCACGCCACTCCCTCGCGAGCGAGCGCGTTCGCCTGGCGCGCGACCGCTGCCTCCGCGGCGCGCTGCGCTCGCGAGTCGATCGTCGTGACGACGGTGAGGTCCGACTCGCGCAGCGAGGCGGGGACGACGGAATCGACCAGCGCGCGCACCGCGTCGAGCGCGTAGGAATCGCCGGCATCGCCGGGGTGCCAGCCATCCTCCTCGACGTGCAGGGGCTCGCGCGTCGCGCGTGCCGCGTCGTCGCGGGCGACGTAGCCCTCGCGCGTCATGAGGGCGAGCACGAGGTTGCGACGGCGGAGCGCCCGCTCGGGAGCGCGCCTTGGTGCGTACGACGACGGTCCCTTCGGCAGCGCGGCGAGCAGTGCGGCCTCGGCGAGGTCCACCTTCGCGACGCTCTTGCCGAAGAGGTCGCGGCTCGCCGCCTCGACGCCATACGCGCCGTTGCCGAGGTAGATGACGTTGAGGTAGAGCTCGAGGATCTGGTCCTTCGTCAGGCTCGACTCGAGGAGGCGCGCGACGCGGAGCTCCATCAGCTTGCGCGAGAAGGTGCGCCGTCCGTACTGCCCGGCGACGAAGCCGTTCCGCGCGACCTGCATGGTAATCGTGCTGAACCCCTCGCGGACGCCGAGCGCGCCGACGTTGCGCGAGACCGCGCGCAGCACCGCGCGCCAATCGAGTCCCCCGTGCTCGTAGAAGCGGCGGTCCTCGGTGGCGACGAACGCCGCCCGCACCTGTGTGGGGATCTTCGCCAGCGGGACGTTGACGCGATGCACCGGGTTCATCGCGGCGATCTGCGTCCCGTTGCGGTCGACGATGCGTCCGCCCTGCGCCGGGCGGAAGGCGCGGATCTCCGCGGAGCTCGGGCAGCCGCGGAAGCCACAGCTGCCGAGCCATGCGTCGGTCGTCCAGGTCGCGGCGATCGCGAGGGCGAGCGCGGCGAGCCCCGGCCACTGCCGTCGCACCCAGACGCGCGCGGGACGCGCCGGATCGGCGCGCAGGCGCGACTTCAGGCGCCGCCAGCGGATGATCGCCTGCGCCTTCAGCGGCGAGTGCTGGAACTCGATCGCTTCGTCCGACTCTTCGGGGATGAATCGCATCGCTTGCAATATGGTACGCCGGAGCGGACGAAGGGTTGCCGCGAACCGGGCGCGGCATTTCCGGATCGCCGGGGCGCGCGTGGACCGCGTTCGGCGCCTCCGGTGTAGGAAGTAATGCGCCGTGACTTCGCTTTTCGGCTCGTACCGATTAGCGTCGTTTACCCGCGCGCGTGTTGGTCGTCACATCACGACGCGCGGCGAACGCGCGAGCTTTCCATCGTGCGACCCACTTCCCAGCGACAACCGATGCACCCCCGGACTGTTTCCTCTTCGACCGCGCGGCTGGTGCCGCTCGCGGCCGCTGTCGTTTTTTTCGCGACGTGCTGCACCCGTGAATCCCACGCGCACGTCGCGGCCGACAGCGCGCGCGTGACCACCGTCACCAGCTCGGCGGGCGACATCGCCACCGACACGACCCATCGCGCCGCCGCGGCCGCGACCGGCGCGCGCGTGCCTAACGAGATGGGACGCGTGCCGGTGCTGATGTACCACCTCGTCGGCGACCACGAGTCGTCGTGGGGGCGCGAGCGCGAGAACTTCCGCCGCGATCTCGCGTTGCTCTACGAGCGTGGCTATCGCCCCGTGAACATGGTGGACGTCCTCGACAGGAAGATCGACCTCCCGGCCGGGTTGTCGCCGGTGGTCTTCACCTTCGACGACGCGTCACCATCGCAGTTCCGCTACATCGAGCGCGATGGACAGCTCGTCGTCGACTCGTCGAGCGCGCTCGGGATCTGGCTCGACTTCGCGAAGTCGCATCCGGGGTGGGGCAACAAGGCGGTGTTCTGCATGCTCCCCGCGGCGTCGGCCGGTCACGCGTTCTTCGGCGAGAAGAACATCGAGGGACAGAAGAGCGCCTGGCGGTTCAAGAAGGTGCAGCAGCTGGCGGCGTTGGGGTTCGAGCTCTGCGACCACACGCTCTGGCACGCGCAGCTGAACAAGTATAGCGACGCGGTGGTGCAGGAGCAGATCGCTCGCGGGCTGATGGCGATCGACTCGGCGGTGCCGGGCTACAAGGTGCGCTCCTTCGCGCTGCCGCTCGGCATCTGGCCGAAGAACCGCGCGCTCGCGAAGAGCGGCAGCTGGACCGACCCGAAGACGGGAAAGACGGTGCGTTATGATTTCGACGCCGTGTTCGAGGTGTCGGGCTATCCGGTGCCGAGCCCGTACTCGCCGTCGTTCAATCCGCTGAGCGTGCAGCGCGTGAAGGTCACCGGCAACTCGCTGGCGAACGTGCTCGATCGTCTCGATCGCACGGGTGAGCGCTACATCTCCGACGGCAACGCGGCGGTGGTCGCGCACCGCCCGTAGCGCTGGTGCAGGTCGTTCCACTGCGCGCGCAGCCCCACGCAACGCGGCGCCGATCGGATCAGCGATCGGCGCCGCGTTGTGTTCGGGGGCTAAGGGGCGTCGGTCGAGATGTCCCGACCGTCGAGAATCGCGACAGCGCACGCGCGCCGTGCTCCCTGCCTAACGGCGCGCTGCGGGCAGAACGCCCGCCCTTCCGGGCTGTTTGCACGTACTTGACGCACCATGTCACAGATTCCCACCTGCATGTCTCGTTTCGCCACTTGTCACCAGTTCAACTCAAGTGCGATCGTTGCGAGGATTCATGGAACGACGAAGTTCATGACTGGGAGGCTCTGTGTCAGACCTGTATCGACCGATTCGCCACCTCGCCTTCTTCGAGGCGCTCGGCTCGCTGGAGGAAGGCAGCACGGAATGGCACGCGACGACGGCCGGTCTCGTCGTGCTGCGACTGGTCGACGCCTGGTATGACGAGGGCGTGCAGGTCGCCGCTGCCGACGCATGGGGACTGAACGCCGTTCGTGAAGCGGTTGGCGCGATGGCGGCCGGGGATCCGGCGCGCACGATCCTCAGCGGCGTGGTCGACGCGGTGGCGACCGCCGAGCGCGCGGACTTCAGCGTCGTCGCGACGCGGTTGAGCGCATACGGCCGCGCGCTGCACTTCGACGCGAAGTGGCGGATCGCCGCCGACGTGTACGAGACGCTGCTCACCTACGCGCACCCGATCGACGAGTCCGACGTCTACATCAACGCGTCGATGCAGCTCGGCTACTGCCTGCGTATGCTCGGCGAGTTCGACCAGGCCGCCGTCGCCTACGCGGACGCGGGGCGTGTCGCGACGTCGATGGGCGACGTGGTCGGGATTCTTCGCGCCCGCATCGCCGACGCCCGATTATCGATGTCGCGCGGCAACCTGCCGCGCGCGGAAGAGATTCTCGACGACACCATCGCGCGGGCGACGAGCGAGTCGCTGCACGACGTCGCGGGGCTGGCGTTGCATGAGCGGTCGACCGTCGCCTACGAGCGGAAGGACTATCCGAAAGCGATCCGGTTCGCGTATGACGCGCTCGCGAAGCTGAGCGGGCAGTCGGCGCGCGACCGTGTTCTCGCCGACATCGCGGCATCGTTTCTCGAACTCGGCGTGATCAGCGCGGCCCGCGACGCGTTTCTCGTTCTTGCGGCGACAGCGCAGGAGCAGTACGTCCGGTGGTCGGCGACCCTCAACTTGCTCGATGTCTCGACACTCGAGGGAAGTGAGCCGCGCTTTGAGACCTATCGTCGGGAGCTGGCCGGTGTCGAACTACCCGTCGTGCTGCAGGTGCATTACCACATGCACCTCGGCAATGGCTACGCGACATTCGGCCGGCTCGACCGCGCGCGGCGATCGCTTATGCGCGCCGCCGAGATTGCGGCTGAACATAGGCTGAACCAGTTGCTCTTCACCGCAGAAGACAGCCTGCGCCGACTCGAAGCTGGTGAACGCCACCTGACCGAACATACGACTGCCACGACGGATTTCGTGCCGGATGCTGTTGCTGATGTCGCAACCGCGCTGCACGCGATGCGAACCACGGCGGGCGTCACTCAGTGAGCTGAACAAAGTGAGGCCGGACCGCGTGGTCCGGCCTCACCGGGAACGACTTTAGTTAGCCGCTTACTTGAAGCAGATCTGTCCGCCCGTCTGGTTGCCGCAGTCAGCCTTGCTGGACGTCGGGGCGACGGGGCTGGAGCAGGCGCTGACCACGAGGGCGGCGGCAGTGAGGACGATGA
>DASSZC010000111.1:0-8510 GCA_035702925.1 Gemmatimonadaceae bacterium
TGAAGATCATTCCCTGGGCGCGCGACTGACGGCGAGGGGAGGTCAGCGGTCGCGGCGGTGCTTCCGAAGCTCGCGCGACGCCTGATCCATCCGCCGCACGTACTCGCTCGCGCTCTCGTCGGCACGGCGAAGGGGAAGCCGGAAGCGTACGTCATCCGGCGTTCCCTCACGGCCGACCGGTGGCTCGTCGACCATCAGGTCTCCGCCTAACGCGAACACCTGCTCCTCGAACAGCTCGACGGCGTCGGCGATCGCGGTGACGTCGTCGCGGGTGTCGCCGCTGCGCACCTCGACGCCGCGCGTCGCCAGGCGAGCGGTGATCTCCTGCGCGACACGGTCGCGATCGCGCTCGCGATCGTCGCTGCGCTGCATGCTCTGCTCGATCATCGTACTCCTCACCGCAAGCGTGGAAGGCGTGCGTTCCCGGCGCCGTGGTGACGATGGCGCCTTGCTCCAACATATTCCGCGGGTGTCGCGAACGCGAGCCATGCTCCTGTCGCTCTCCGGCGGACGGGAGTGTCGGGTAATCTCCTGCCTAACGTTCCATCGCCGGACGCCCTTCGGGACGCGCACGGGCGGCCGCGGCCTCGCTCCCGACGCGGCGCGACGCGCGGCGTCACCCTCCGGCCGGGCGTGGTGACCGCCTTAGCCTGACAGCGCTGGGGCACCCGCTGTGGCACATTCCCCCGGAGCCGGATACTGCCCGTCGCCGGCACCGTCGTCTCCCGCGCTCGTCCGCGCCGGCCAGATCATCCCATGAGCGCCACCAGTGTGCACCCTCTCGAACGGCGGCCGCGCGATACGATGACCCGCGACTGGGGCCCGGAATCGGACGCCGACATCGCGCGTCGCGTCGCACACAGGTTCGAGTGCGCGGTCGCCGAGCCCTCGGAGCGCACGATGACCGCGCTTCGCGAGGCGACGATTGCGCTCGCTACCGCGCTGCGCGCGACGGCGCTCGGGCCGGAGCAGGCGGTCGTCATGCTCAAGGAGATCCTCCGCGGCCATGGCGGGACTGGGTGGGCCCCGTCGATCGCCGCCCAGCGTAGCGTGGTCCCGACCCGGCCGGAATGGCTGGTCTACGACGCGCTGTTCACATGGTGGGTCGACGCGTTCTTCGCCGATCGCCCGCGCGAGCTCCCCGAGCCGCATCCGCACGCGCCGCCGGCACGCGCCTAACGCTGCGCGTTGCCCTCGGCGGCGATCGTCTCCAGCGCCTCCCAGCGCTCCGTCAGCTCGGCGATCTCCACCTCGAGCGACCCCAGCCTGATGCGCGCCGCGGACACCCGTGATCCATCGCGGAGCACCGCCGGATCGGTGAGCTCTGCATACAGCTGTTCGCGTTCGCGCTCGAGCTGGTCGATGCGCTCCGGCAGCGCGGCGAGCTCGCTGGTCTCCTTGAAGGAGAGCCGGCGCCGCTTCGCCACCGCCGCGGATGGCGTCGGCGGCTGCGCGGGGGCAGGCACGGCTGCAGCCGCGCGCGCGGAACGGGGCTCCGCTGACGGTGCGGACGGACGCTGGCGCACCCAGTCGGTGTAGCCGCCGGCATATTCGCCGATCCGTCCCCCACCCTCGAACACCAGGGTGCTCGTCACGACGTTGTCGAGGAACTCGCGGTCGTGGCTGACCAGCAGCAGCGTCCCCGAGTACTCGATCAGCATCTCCTCGAGGAGGTCGAGCGTCTCGAGGTCGAGATCGTTCGTCGGCTCGTCGAGCACGAGCAGGTTGAAGGTCCGCGTGAAGAGGCGCGCGAGCAGCAGGCGATTGCGCTCCCCGCCGGAGAGCGCGCGCACCGGTGTGCGGATGCGGTCGGGAGGGAAGAGGAAATCCTGCAGGTAGCCGGTGACGTGCTTCCGTGCCCCGCCGATCTCGACGAAGTCGGCGCCGTCGGCGACGCTGTCGAAGACGCTGCGCTCCGGATCGAGCTGCTCCCGCATTTGATCGAAGTACGCAACCTCCAACCCGGTGCCGATGCGGATCGTGCCGCTGTCGGGTGCCAGCTCACCGAGCAGCAGTCGCAGCAGCGTCGTCTTGCCCGCGCCGTTAGGCCCGATCAGCCCGACCCTGTCGCCGCGCGCGATCGTGGTCGTGAAGTCCTTCACGATCACCCGGTCGCCACGCGCGAAGGAGACGCCGCGCGCTTCGGCGACGAGCCGTCCGGAGCGTTCGCCTTCCTGCGCCTGCAGCCGGACGGTGCCCACCCGCTCACGCCGCGCCTGCCGCGCGACGCGCAGCGCCTCCAGCGACCGCACGCGTCCCTCGTTGCGGGTCCGCCGCGCCTGGATCCCGGTGCGGATCCACACCTCCTCCTTCGCCAGCTTCTTGTCGAACTCCGACCATTCCTTCGCCTCGGCGGCGAGCGCCGCGTCCTTCCGCTCGAGATAGGTGTCGTAGTCCGCTCCCCAATCGACCAGGCGCCCGCGATCCAGCTCGACGATCCGCGTCGCGAGGCGCCGCAGGAAGGCGCGATCGTGTGTCACGAACACCAGCGTCGCCGACCGGTCGATGAGGAAGTCTTCCATCCACTCGACCGCCGCGACGTCGAGATGGTTCGTCGGCTCGTCGAGGAGCAGGATATCCGGCTCGCCGACGAGCGCGCGGGCGAGCAGTGCCTGCCGCTTGCGTCCTCCGGATGCCGACGCGAATGGCGCATCGGGATCGAGTCCGAGGTGCAGGAGCACGGTGTCCACGCGCGTCTGCACTTCCCACGCGCCAGCGGTGTCGAGCGCGTGATGCAGGCGATCGAGGTCGCGAAGCGCGCCCTCACTCGCGTCGATGCTCACCCGGTGGCTGGCGTGGTGATACCGCGCGAGGAGTCGTCCGGTCTCGCCGAGGCCGGCGGCGACGACGTCGAAGGTGGTGCCGTCGACGTCACCCGGCACCTCCTGTTCGAGACGAGCGACGGTGACACCGGTCTGCCTGACGATCTCGCCGCCGTCCGGGACGAGCGAGCCGTCGAGCAGCTTCATGATCGTGCTCTTGCCGGCACCGTTGCGCCCGAGCAGGCAGACCCGCTCACCGCGCTCGATCGCGAAGCGCGCGCGGTCGAGCACCGGCGGTCCGCCGAACGCGATGCTGACGTCCTGCATTCCCAGCAGAGCCATGATTCGCCGCTCGCGCCGCTGCTGCTAGTCGCGGTAGGGACTTTCGCCGGCGCGCCGCGCCGGCAACGCGAAGGAGAACGATGCGCCCCCTTCGGGCGCGAACTCGGCCCAGACCCGGCCGCCGATCGCGTCGAGGGCGTCCTTCACGATGCTGAGACCGAGGCCATCACCCTCGACGCCCGTGACCGAGTCGATGTGCGCGCGGAAGCCGCGCTCGAACAGGCGCTCGCGCTTTTCCGGGGGAACGCCGATCCCGTTGTCGGTCACCGTGACGATCGTTTCCGGGCCGGTTCCAGTCTCGACGGTCGCGCCGCGCACCGTCACCCAACGCTCTTCCTTCGCCTGGTCCGCGTACTTGATCGCGTTCGACACGAAGTTCGAGACCGCGAGCTCGACGGCCGCGGCGCTGACTTCGACCTGGGGGAGCTCGCCGATGTTCACCCGCACCCGCGCCGACTGCGCACGGTCGCGCAGCTGGCGAACCGCCTCGCCCACCGCCTGCGGCAGGAGCACGCGCCGCTGCTGCCGCGTGTCGCTGTCGAGCCGCGACAGCTCGACGAGGTTGTCGAGGACCCCGCGCATGACGCGCACGTTCCGCCTGACGACGTCGAGCAGCCGCGCGTGCTCGTTCTCGGGCAGCCCTTCGAGGTCGAGCAGGTCGGCCGCGCCCATCGCCGCGCCGAGCTGGTTCTTCAGCTCGTGCGTGAGCGCGCGGTTGAAGCTGCGCAGCCGTTCCTCGCGCTCGGCCAGCTTGGTGCGCACGCGCTGCATGTAATGCGTCAGCGCCGCCTCCTGGATGAGCGCGACCGCGCGGAAGACGCGGTGTCCGCAGACGAGCAGCTCGTCCTTCTCGCACGGAGCATCGAGCGTCTGCACGGTTCGCGCGAGGAACGCGAAGACGATCCCGCCGAAGATCTCGAACTCCTTCAGCAGCTCGTACTCGTCGAAGCCCTGCCGGTGGCGCAGCGCCCCGAGCTCCATCGCCTTCGCGATCACGGGAGCGTCGGCGGTGACGACCATCGAGGGATCCTCGAGATACGCCGCGATCCCGTCGATGAGGAGTGGGACGTGATTGAGCAGCTCCTCCGTCGGAAAGACGCGTAGCGGCTCGAGCTCGACGCGCGCGATAATCCGGTCGAGCCAGCGCTGCGTGAGCTCTTCCCGTTCCTCCCGCATCCGGGCCGCGAGGGCCGGGGCGAGCGGACAGGGAGTGGTGATGTCGAACATTCAGGCGCCGGGTTCCCGGAAGCAGCGAGCACGCGTCGCGACTGGGGGGATCGCGGCGCGGGTGACCATTCCAAGAAACAAGCGCCGCGCACAGGGTTGCGCCAGAGATGCACCCGCCGCCGCTCACTTGGGTGTGCCCCGGGTTACCTTCCGGGAGCGGGCATGGTCCGGCCGCGTCTCCGCCGTTCCCCGACGCCCCGTCAATCGCGCATGATCGAACCCGTCGTACCGCACGCGTCCACCACCGGCATCGCGCTGGCCGGACCGGTCGCCGCGCAACTCGCCGAGTTGATCGACGAGGGGTGGGCGATCTTCGAGCGCTTCGACGCCGACGTGCGGCAGAAACGCTTCCATCCCTTCGTCCCCGCAGACTACGACCAGGTACTGCGCGCGCTGCTCGCGCTGCGGGCGCCTGGCCAGCGCTTCGTCGAGTGGGGATCGGCCACCGGGGTCATAACGATCATGGCCTCCCTTCTCGGCTTCGACGCGTACGGCATCGAGCTCGATCCCTCGCTCGGAAGGATCGCGCGCGAACTCGCGGCCCGCTTTCATTCGCCCGCGGTCTTCGTCGACGGGAGCTTCATCCCGACCGGCTATCGCTGGCGACCGGCAACCGGTGATGGCCGATCGGGAACGATCGGGGACGGCCCCTCGGCGTACCCGGTGATCGGCCACCCGCTCGAGGACTTCGACGTCGTCTACGCCTATCCGTGGGGCGGGGAAGAGCCGATGATGCTCGACCTGATGCGGGCCTATGGACGGCGTGGCGGGCTGCTGCTCCTCCAGGGCGACGGCGGGGTGCGCGTCTACCGCGACGGGCGACAGATCGCCTAACGCGTGGCGACGGCCTGCTTTCGCGACGCATCACCGCCACGGTAGCCCTCGGGAAGCTCCCAGAAGCTGACGCGTCCCATGATCGGTTCGGGGATCGCGACGAGGTGGCGCTTCATGTCGATCCCGATCGCGGCCGGCGATGTCAGGTCGCGGACGAGCCGCACCTGTTGACCATCGCCGATCATCATCAGCGCGGAGTCGGACCACCCGCTGACGAGGAAGCGCCCGTCGCCGAGCGACTGCAGCCCGTCGAAGCGTCCCTTCCCGTGCGCGAGGACGCGAGGCGCATCCGCGCCCTTTCCGGGAACGTACAGCTCACTGTCGAAGGGATCGAAGCACACTACCACCCACTGCTTCGAGGCGGGGTCCCAGACCACGCCGTTAGGCCGCTTCAGCTGCGGGCCCTGCGTCAGCACCGAGATCTTTCGCCCCGGGGAGACGACGAAGATCTTGTCGCCCCCCGGGTAGAGGACCCCGATGTCGGTCATCTGGATTCCGGTGTCGGTGATGTACATCGTTCCGTCCGGGGCCACCGCGAGATCGTTGAGGAGCACGGCGCCGTATGGGCGGAGGTCGATCTCCCCGACCGGCGCACCGGTGCGCTTGTTGAAGCCGCGCAGGACGTCGATGTCCGCGGTCCAGAGCGTGTCGCCCTGGAACGCGATCCCCTTCGGCGCGTCGAGGCGTACGCCATTGCGTCCGCTCATCGCCCACATCGACGCCGTCCCGACGCTCGAACCCTCGAGGCGAACGATGTATCCCTTCCCGTCGTGCGAGGAGCCGGGGCCGAGCATGTTCGACACGAACCACGCGTCCTGTTCAGAGTCGTAGCGCGCCGCCTCCGGCCCGTAGAAGCCGTCGACCGTCGCGACCTTTCGTGCGAGCGAGCGAACCGTGTCCTCGGGATCTCCCTGCACCTTCGCGTAGCGCGACGATTCGAGCTCGCCGCCGGGGCCGCGACAGGCGGCCGCGACGACCATCAAGGCGACGGCGAACAGCTGGCGGGAGGTCGGCATGGGCGGGAGATGCGTCAGTGGTGACTTGGCTCGAGCGGGACAAGGCATCCGCGGTAATGCTCCGATTCTCCCCTGTGAGATGAGCGAGAGGTATGCCGTGCGCTCGGTGAACAGCCCTTCCGCCCCGCCCGCTGGCACGTTCCAAGCAAGCAAGAGCAGCATGGGACATCGCACCTTCATCGACGCTGACGGAGTGGTCTGGCAGGTGTGGGATGTCCACCCACAGCTCGCCGAGCGACGCCGCGGCCCGCGGCGCGTTCCACCGTCGCGGCTCGGACCGAACGGGCGCGACCAGCGGACGGGAGTCGATCGCCGTCGGCGGACGGAGGTGAGGGTGCCGGTGCGCCAGGGTTATGAGCACGGGTGGTTGACCTTCGACTCGGTGGTCGGCAGCAAGCGCCTCGCCCCGATCCCGGACGGGTGGGAGGTCCTTCCCGAGGATTCCCTCCTCGACCTCTGGCGTCGCGGTGAGGACGCCGCCCGCATCCGCCGCCGGCTCATCGAGTAGCGCCAGGCGGCCGGCGCTGCCTAACGCTGCTCGGCGTCCGTGCTGCGGCGGCGCTGGGCGATCTCGTCCGAGTCGGCGTTGTGCCGCGGGAAGCTCGCCGTCAGCATGTCGGCGAGGTCGGCATCGGAGCGGCTCGCCCAGTCCTCCGGCCATGACGTCAGGTCGAGCGCCCGCGACCCCGACATGAAGCGGAGGACGCGACGTGGCGCGGACTCGTCGGCCCCGGTCGTCGCGCTCGCCGGGCACTCGGTCACCGTCCAGAAGCGGCCACCCGGAAAGCGGAAGGTGCGCACCGGCTGGCGCACGTCAGCCGGCATGCGCGGGTTGGACGCCACCTCCGCCGATGATTGCCCGTACGGGCCCGACGCACGGTCGCCGCGCACCGTCTCGGCCTGGTGCAGCCACTGCTCGAGCTGCGCCACCGTCGCCGTTGCCCACCCGGGCGGGATCGGCGTCAGGCGGCACTTCGCCAGCCCGTCGATCGACTCGAACGCGAGCCACCCGTCGAGATAATCGCGCATGTAGTCCTCGCCTCGCGTCGCCGGATGGATCGCATCCGCCGTCACGTCCCAGACGCGCCATGCGCGGCCCGCTCGGTCGCTGAATTCGCGAAGTGCCATGCCCCGAAGACGGGCAGGAGCTATGCCAGAGTTCGTTTGTTCACGCCCTCGCCAACACAACGTGCGCTGGCTCCTCCGTCAGCCGCGCAGGCTGGTGCGCGAGGTCACAGTGCGAGCACGATCCCCGTCTCATGGTTTCCGTTCGACTGCGCGAAGGGCCTGACGACGATCTTCAGGATCTCGACAGTCACGTCCTGCGCGGGAAGCTCGCGACCGCGCCGCGCGGCATACGGATAGTGGCCGGTGCTCGCGAGGAAATCGGTGAAGAGCTTTCGCGTTTCTTCCTTCGAGCGGCCGTGCTCCTTCCAGTACGCGCCATAGGCGACGAGCGCAGCGTCGAGCGTGGCGCTCACGCGCCCGCTCACGAACGCGACGTGCAGTTCGTGGCGGATCGTTATGAGGATCGGCACCAGGTGAAAGGCCACGACCGCTTCCAAGGCAATCCCAGTGCCTTGTCGGGCGGCATTCGGGTCGCGTCCGCTTGGCGGCTACTGCGGTGGTGTGGCGTCCGGTCCGGCTGCCCGCTTCCGCACCGGCGCGGCGGTGGCGCGATCGAGGAGACCCTCGAGCTCCGCGTCGCTGAGCGTCATCCAGTCCTGCGGGAAGTCGATGAGCCGGCGCTTCCCGGTGCCGCTGAGCGACTCGAAGGCGAGCCAGCCGTTGCGCAAGTCGCCGAGGTTGCGGGTCGACGTCGTCGACGCCTGTCCCGGGGTGACCGCCCACGCGCGCCATTCGCACCCGTTGCGATCCTTGAACTCCCGGATACGCTCGACATGCCCGCCGCCTTCCGCCTCGGTCGATCCACCATTCGCGGCGGCGGTAGCGCCCTGCGCGACCGCGCGCTCCTCGTGCTCCTCGCGCGCCTTCTGCTTCAGCGCGATCAGCCCTTCCGTGGTCCGCGCCGCGGCGAGCAGGGCGTCGTCAAGCCGCCGCAGCTGGCCCGTGGTCTCCGCCCCGTGCACCACCGGCGTCGCGCAGGCCTCCTCGAGATGGCGCGCCAGCTCCTCGCGTGCGCGCTCGAGCTCCTCCGCCGTGGATTGCGCGGGCTCGAAATGCTCGTCCGGCGAAGTCTCGGTCATTGCGAATGCGTGTGCTCGAGGGTCGACCGCTGCGCGTGGCGGCGCTTCATCGCGACGCGGCGGAGCTCATCCCTGCTGTCGCAACTGGTGTGCCCCCCGTCACGTCTGTGCATCGAGCTCAC
>DASSZC010000257.1:0-5092 GCA_035702925.1 Gemmatimonadaceae bacterium
CGAGAGTGCGACGGAGAAGGTCGCCGGAGAGAAGGGTAGCAGCACCCCGTCGAACCGTTCGGGATCGGGATTGACGCCGATCAACGGCTGCGCACCGACGTACTTCGCCGTGTTCGCGACCACGCCGTCCTGCCCGAGCGCGACGACGATGTCCGTCTTCGCGAACAGGTAGGTCGGGATCAGCGCGCGGTCGAGCTCCTGCACCTTCAGGCCATCGGGCATCGCCGATCGCACGACGTCGAGCGATCGGCGGTACTCATCGTCCTCGCGCTGGTAATCATTGAAGTCGAGCCCCGCATGCGTCAGGTAGAACTTCGCCTGCGCATGCGTGTTGAAGCGCTCGACCAGCTCGGCCAGGCGTGTCTTGCGAACGACCAGTACGACCTTCTCGTACCGGCTCATCGCGGCTTCGAAGGCGTCGCGGAGGGTGCGGGTGGAGTGGCCGCCGCGGGAGCGGACGTGCGCGATGACAGCAGGGTCCTCAGCAGGTCAGGCGAGATGTTGAGCTCCCCGATCTTCTGCGCATTCTCGGCCAGCTCGCGGAAGGCGGTGCCGATCATGACGCCGGGATCGCCGCCCGCGGTCAGTGCCTGCAGCATCTTCCAGTCGAGGGTGCGCAACGGGCGGAGCGATGCGTCGAGGGCGTAGCTCTTCGCGTCGGCGGCCTTCTTGTCGTTCTCGACCTTCGCGGCGATCAGCTTTGAGCGCTCCGTCTCGATGGCGACGTCGGCGGCCATCTGCTTCTCGCGGATGTTCCGCTTCTTCTCCTCGACCATGACGTCGGTCGCGAGCTCGCTCTCCTTGATGCGGCGCTCCCCCTCGACCGCGGCGTTGCGGCGGTCGTAGATCGCCTCGTCCGCCTTGCGCTGCAGCGCCTCGCGCGCCTCCGCTTCGAGCGCGCGCGCCATCTCCGGCGTCGGGCGGATCGACAGGATCGAAACCGCGAGTACCTCGATCCCGAGCGATGTCACCGCCGGCGCCTGGTTCAGCGACGCGACGACCTGCCGCTCGATCCGGTCGGACGACACCAGCGCCTCCCGCAGCGTCATCGCCTGCGTCGCCGAGCGGGTCAGCACCTGCGCGGTGTTCACCAGGCGCTCGGGGAGCTTGCGCGGATCCTCCGACCGGTACGCGCCGATCGCGTTCGTCGTGTAGTCGAGCAGCGCGGCGAGCTTCGTTGGCTCGTTGACGCGGTAGGTGATCTGCCCCTGGACGGTGACCGCCTGGAAGTCGGCGGTGATCTCGTTGAAGGCGAAGGGGATGTCCGAGCTGGCCAGTGGAACCTGGACGAGGGTCGTCGTCGGCAGCCAGTAGAAGAACGACAGTCCCGCCCCCTCGCGCTTCAGCCGTCCATCCCGGTACTGCATCACCCATGTGGTCGGCGATGCCTTCAGGTACGCGATCATTTTCAAGGGGTCAGAGTTGTTGAAAAACGATGACGGGCGCAACGGTCCGGCGACGCATCACTCCGGGAGTCCGTTGTCAGGCAGCCTTCGCCCGGCGCTTGCGCATGTAGAAGAAGGTGCCGACCGCGAAGGCGATGGTGATCCAGATCCCGACCGTCTGGCCAATCCGTTCCATGCGCTCGGCGTGGGTCAGCCAGTTCGACTCCCCGTGCAGCGAGGCGAGCGTCGTCTTCAACAGCGTGTCGCCGCGCTCCACCTGGTCGGCGGGGCCGGCGAGGAGGAGCTGCACCGCCTCCGGCTTGAGCGGAACCTGCGCGACGAGGGTGAAGGACGGACCTTCATCGCGCTCGACCTGCGCCCGCACCCCGTACAGCTCGAAGTCGTGCCACTTCATGGTGGTCAGCTGGGCGCCGACCGGCATCTCGTCCGGGCGGATAGGTTCGCGGCCGATCACCCCACGTAGCCGCTGCACGCACAGCACCAGCCCTCCCTGCTGCGACACCGGCTCGTCCTCGGCCCAGCACTCGACGATGTCCGGATTGCCGGCGGCCCCCTCGGGAAAAGCGGAGAATCCCTCGGGTACCGTGAACTGATAACCCAGCGATGCGTTGGAAGCCTGGGTCTGAAGCAGGAATGCCAGCAGCAGGTGGGAGAGCATGACCGGACTCGCGGGTGACGGTGCGCCCGGACAGGGTGCCCGGAGCGGGACGGCGTCAGCATCACCGGCCTCTCCAAGGACGGAATCGCCGGGAGACGGTAACGCGTCGCGCTCATCGGAACTGCGGGAACAGCGACGGAAGCTGCAACAACTTTATCACAGAGAACTGCACGAGGAACTCCGAGAGCACAGAGGACTGCCAGGGCGGCAGCGGATATTGCTTGCGGGGCTCGAACTGTTTTGGGCAAGAGCGTATGGATCCCTGCGCGACGCCAGCCGCCCCAGACAATTCAGTATTGGTCGCGAAACCGGGGCCGAAGAGACGCGCACTAATCTCCCCCCGCTTGCTCTCCAGCTTTTCGACCCCGGCGAAAGGAGCCAGACGTGAGCGGTCCTCTGTGCTCTCGGAGTTCCTCGTGCAGTTCTCTGTGATAATGTTGTTGCAGTTTCAGTTGCAGTTACCGCAGTCTCCCCGCAGTTGCGTCCCGCCCCCCCTCGCCACGAAACCCGACCGGGACCTCCCGCCCCCCCGCGCTTTGTTGCAGTCTTTCCTCATGCGCATCCTCGACCATCTCCTCCTCGCCGCCGCCGTCGCCGCGGCCGCCCCGCTCACCGCCGGCGCCCAGTCCCTGGCCAGGCCCCGCGCGCCGATCGTCGCCGTCTTCGCCCACCCCGATGACGAACGCGTGATCGGCCCGCTCCTCTCCCGCCTTTCACGCGAGGGACGCGAAACCCACCTCGTCATCGCGACCGACGGCTCGCAGGGGATCCGCGATTTCGCCCACATCCCCGCCGGCCCCGAGCTCGCCGCCGCGCGCAGCCGCGAGGCGCAGTGCGCCGCCGACCGGCTCGGCGTCCGCAAGCTCCACATCCTCGGCCTCCCCGACGGCGGGCTCGCCTCCTTCGAAACGTTAGGCAGGCTCCGCGCCGGGCTGACAGCGATCATCGATTCGCTGAAGCCGGCGGCGATCCTCACCTTCGGGCCCGAGGGGGGCACCGGCCACCCCGATCACCGCCTCGTCGGCGACGTGGCGACGCAGATCGTGCAGGCTGATTCGCGGTACGCGAAGATCGACCTGCTTTACGCGTCGCTCCCCAGCGAACGGCTGCGCACCGCACCGCCCGCGGAGCCCACCGTCAACGGGATGGCGCAGGCGCTGCTCACGGTGCGCGTTCCCTTCGAGCCGCGCGACCTCGTCGCCGGCCGCGAGGAGTTCGCCTGTCACAAGAGCCAGTACGCACCCGAGGAGATGGACGCGGTCAACCGCTATCTCGCCCATGCCTGGGACGGGAAGGTGTGGCTCCGACCGTGGAACGGGACGCTCCACGACCGCGCGCTGTTCAGGTAGTGACGCGTCCGCGCACGGCGTTCGCTCGGGCGCTCACGGTGATGCGTCCGCTCGCATCCGCTGGCAACCGCGCGCGCAGCCTGGCGATCATCTCCGCCGTTTGCGCCGGCGTCATCGCTGCGAGGACTCCCCCCGCGCTCGGCCCGCCCTTGGCGATGGTCCAGTAATCGTCGAAGTCGGCATACGTTCGCCGCACGGTGATCTCCCGTGTCTCGTCGTCCTCGAGTCCCGCGCCACGCCAGAGCTCCTGCATGACGTCCAGCCGCGAGGCCTCGGGGCGCGTCTCCCTCGGGACAACCATCTCGAATTCCTTCATCTCCGCGTGAAGCGCGGCGTACGGGAATCCCCCGCCGTGCATGTCCCACGCATAGGCGGTGACGAGACCGCCCGGCCGAACGACGCGAGCCATCTCCGCCACACCGATCGCGGGCTCGGGGACGAAGAAGATCACGAGCGGCATCACCGCGGCGTCGAAGGAGTCGCTCGCATACGGCAATGCCATCGCATCGCCCTGACGGAGCGTAGCGATCCCCGACAGCGATGGACGTGTGCGTGCGAACGACAGCTGCCCCTCGGAGGGGTCGATCCCTTCGACCGCGGCCGGCGCGCACCGCCTGACGATCATCTCCGTGAACGCCCCGTTTCCGCAGCCGATGTCGAGCCAGCGCAATCCGGGTGATGGAGCGAGCCAGTCGAGGAAAGTCTCCCCGGCGAGCTGGCTCCACTTCCCCATGTACCCTTCGTAAGCAGCTCCATTGTCGAAGCGAATCTGTCCCGTGGTCATGCCGTTCATCGTCGGAGGTGGGCGGCGAGCACCGCCGCCACCGCGGGCGAGGCGTCGGCGGTATTCGGTCCCGGCTCGGCGCCCGCATCGAGCAGCAGTCGCGCCACCGCCGCGTGGTCGTGGCTGGGATTTCCGTACCGCGACCCGTGACAGCACCAGCCGAGTGGCGTCGCATCATAGTGCGCGTCGCGGATGTCGACGAGTGCACGAGCGTCGCGGTGCTTCAGCAGCGCGGCGACCGTCTCGGGTGAGCCGGTCCACGCCGCGCAGTGAAGCGCGGTGCCCGAGTCGTGACCGGGGGTGCGCGGGTCGAAGCCCAGTTCGAGCATCAACGCGACAGCCGCCGCGTCGCCATTCCACGCCGCGTCGGCGACCGCGCGATGATCGTCTCTCGTCATCGACTCGATGATTCCGGGGTGTTCGCGCACCAGCTCTCGGGCCCGATGCTCATCACCGCTACGGCAGGCAAGCAGCAGTCGCTGCAGCGGCGATGCGAACTCCATCATCGCGCGCACCGTTTCCTCGTGGCCGAACTGCGCGGCGACGTCGAGTGGTGAGCGGCTGTCGCCGATCGTCCAGAAGTAGATGTGATAGCTGCTCGGCGGCTTCTCGTCGTAGTCCCCGCGGCCGATTCGCAGCCCGAGCAGCGCCGGATTCCCCTCGAGCATAACGCGCACCCTGTCGGTGAGGCCGAGCGCCGCGGCGAGGAAGATGTCCGCCGATGCACCGCGGTCGACGAGATATCGCGCCATGTCATAGCGTCCCGCGCCCTGCGCACCTTCGAGCATCCACTCGGCGGCAGTCGACCGGTGATCGACGTCGCGGGCATCGATGTCCGCGCCCGCGCCGAGCAGGAGGTCGATTGCCGCGCGTGATCGCGCGAAGTGCAGGGGAG
>DASSZC010000049.1:0-7531 GCA_035702925.1 Gemmatimonadaceae bacterium
GAACCACTCCGAGTGGGGACGGAGCGATCGTGACATCCGGCACCAGCTCTTCGCTCAGGTGCTGTACCCGGTGACGCCGACCCTCGACGCGAGCCTCGTCGCCCGCGCGATGTCGGGTACTCCGTGGTCGCCTCTCGTCGCCGGCGACATCAATGGCGACGGCTCGCGCAACGATCGCGCGTTCGTCTACGACCCGCGTTCCGCGCCGGACACCGCGCTGGCCAACGGCATGACTCGACTCCTCGCGACGACGTCGGGCACCGCCCGGTCCTGTCTCGAGAGCCAGCTCGGCGAGATCGCCGGCCGCAACAGCTGCGACTCGCCGTGGACCGGATCGCTCGACATGCAGCTCAACTGGCGTCCATCCTCGTTCGGGCTCAATCGCCGCCTGACGGTCTCGCTGCAGATGCTCAACGTCCTCACGGGACTCGATCAGCTCGTGCACGGGCCGAACGACATGCGCGGATGGGGACAGCGCGAGAACGCCGACCGCACCCTCCTCTACGTCCGGGGCTTCGATCCGACTCCTGGCGCCGAGCGCTACCTCTACCAGGTCAACGAGCACTTCGGGTCGACGAACAACCACGGACGCGCGAGCGCGCCCTTCCAGCTAGCGCTCACCGGCCGCTACCAGATTGGATTCGACGATTCCCGCCGCGCGATGTTCAACGTCCTCGGCGGCGCGAACGGCCAGCCGCTTGGCGCCGACCAGCTGAAGGAGCGGATGCGCCGCGGGATGACCAATCCCTTCTATCGCATCATCGCGCTCAACGACTCGCTGCAGCTCGCGCTCACCGCCGACCAGCAGGCCCGTCTCAAGGTCTTCGGCGACTCATTGCAGGCGAAGATCGATCCGGCGATCGATGAGATCGCCGAGACGATCGCGAAGCAGGGAAAGAACGCCGACCCGCAGGCGCTCCGCGTTACGCTTGGACGCCGCCTCGGCGAGGCCCGCACACTGGTCCAGAAGGCGCAGAAGGATGCGGAGCAGACGCTGACACCGGAACAGTGGGGGAAGCTTCCCGCCGACGTGAAGTCCCCGGGCATGCGGCGTGGCGGTCCCGGCGGGGGAGGGGGCGGCGATCGCCCCCGCGGCGACCGCGAGCCGTGAGCGGGGCAGGCACGATCTCACCAGCGGTTCCCTGGGCGCGTCGCCGGACTAGTTTTCGAAGATGCCTGCTTCACGGTTCACGATCCCGCTTCGCGTCGCTGCGTTTTCGCTCGTCGCCCTTTCTCCGCGCCTAACGGCAGGGCAGGCCATGGCCGAGCCGGCGGCGGCCGCTGCCGTGGACGCGCCGCCGCCGATCCGCCGCGAGTTTCGCGGCGTCTGGGTCGCGACCGTCGGGAACATCGACTGGCCATCGAAGCGCGGGTTGAGCACGGCCGAGCAGCAGGCCGAGCTCATCACGATGCTCGACAGCGCGGTCGCGCTGCACCTGAACGCGATCGTGCTGCAGGTGCGTCCCGCCGCCGATGCGCTCTACGCGTCGAAGATCGAGCCGTGGTCGGAGTTCCTCAGCGGCACGGAAGGGGAGGCGCCCTCGCCGTGGTATGATCCCCTCGCCTTCGCCGTGAAGGAAGCGCACGCGCGCGGGCTCGAGCTGCACGCCTGGTTCAACCCGTACCGCGCCGGTACTCCCGGGCAGGGACGTCACGCGGCGACGCACGTCTCACGGACGATGCCCGCGGTCGTCAAGAAGTACGGCCCCTACCTCTGGATGGATCCGGGTGAGCCCTCGGTGCGCACGCGCACCGTTCGCGTCGTCCTCGACGTCGTTCGCCGTTATGACATCGACGGTGTCCACCTCGACGACTACTTCTATCCGTACGAGGAGTGGGACAGCCGCAGCCGGGTGATCGACTTCCCTGACACGCGCAGCTGGAAGAAGTATCGCCGGGCGGGGGGGAAGCTTTCCCGCGGCGACTGGCGCCGGCGCAACGTCGACCTGCTCGTCCAGGAGCTCTACACGGGGATCCACCGGGTGAAGCCCTGGGTGAAGTTCGGCGTCAGCCCGTTCGGCATCTGGCGTCCGGGGAATCCGGCATCGGTCACCGGCTACGACGCGTACACGCGCCTCTATGCCGACTCACGGAAGTGGCTGCGCAACGGCTGGGTCGACTATTACACGCCGCAGCTCTACTGGCCGATCGCCGACACGCCGCACAGCTACTCGACGCTCCTCGACTGGTGGGTCGAGCAGAACGTGAAGCGTCGCAACATCTGGCCGGGGCAGTACACCAACAAGGCGGGCGCGAACGGGGAGAGCGGCTGGCGCGCGCAGGAGATCCTCGACCAGATCGACGCGACGCGCATCGAGGACGGTGCGACCGGGAACGTGCACTTCAGCGGCCGGGCCTTCCTCGAGAATCCCGACTCGCTGCATGAGAAGCTGCGCGCTGGTCCCTACGCCGACATCGCGCTCGTCCCCGCGTCGCGCTGGCTCGATTCGATTCCCCCCGCGGCGCCGAAGCTGACGCTGCACCCGGCGGGGATCCAGCTCCCGGCCGCCGGCCCCGACACCCTGCACACACCGATGCACGTGACGGTCGCCTCGGGGCAGAAGGCAACGCCCGCGCTCTGGACGCTGCGAACCCGGAGCGACAGCACCGCGGCCTGGACCACGGCAATCATCCCGGCGACCGAGGAACGCCTTCCGCTTCCCTCGGGGGCGACGGAGATCGTCGTCACCGCGATCGACCGCGCGGGGAACCAGAGCGCGCCCGCCCGCCTGACGCTCCCCGCTCCCGCGCCGTAGCGGGAGCTGTAAGCTGTAAGCCGTAAGCGACACCGCCCCGCGCCCGCTGTAGCCTGACGCCGTCGCTCACAGCTTGTCGCTTACAGCTTGTCGCTTACAGCTTGTCGCTTACAGCTTCCGGCTGCCCTTCACCCGCTCGATGTCGCGGCGGTCCTTCTTGCTCGGCCGCCCGCTGTCCATCGCCGCCGGCATCTCGTAGCGCATCCGCTCGGCGAGCTTCGCCCGGGCGGCGGCGCTTTCCGCCGTCTCTTCGTAGAGGGTCTGCGCGACCGACGCCGGGCCGCGCTTGTCGGACAGCGCCTTCACGGCGATCACCTGCTCGAAGATCCCCGAGCGGATCCGCACGCTGTCCCCGGTCTTCACCACCTTCGCCGGCTTGGTGCGCTCGCCGTTGAGCTCGACCTTGCCGCTGGTGATCGCCTCGGCCGCGAGCGAGCGCGTCTTGTAGAAGCGCGCCGCCCACAACCACTTGTCGATGCGGACTCCGCCGCTCGTCGTCTCGTCCATGTCGATCTTCCTGGTCGTGGCTATCGGGCCGGAAACGGTTCCCGGACAATCTAGCGGTGCGCGGGAACAATCGTTGCCATCGGGATCGTTCACTACTGAGAGAAATAGGTGTTACACCACCTGATTGCCCCTCACCAGCTGACCAACCGATGAGCTTCGAAACCGACATCCAGACCCTCGACGTGGCGCAGGCCGCCGCCGCCCGCCGCTCGGTCCGCGCCTACAAGCAGGAAGAGGTTCCCCGCGAGGACCTCGATCGCATCTTCGACACTGTCCGCCTCGCGCCCTCGGCCTACAACGTCCAGCCCTGGCGCTTCGTCGTCGTCACCGACGCGGCGCTCAAGGCGAAGCTCGGCGTCGCCGCCTTCGGGCAGAAGCAGGTCACCGCTGCCCCGGCGCTGATCGTGCTCTACACCGACATGAAGGACGCCCTCGAGAACGTGGACGAGATCATGCACCCGGGGATCCCCGCCGACAAGCGCGCCGCCGGCGCCGCGAGCTTCCGCGAGTCGTGGGCCGCGAAGTCCGACGCCGAACGCGAACAGTGGGGCGCGGGGCAGGGCTACATTGCGCTCGGCTACCTCCTGCTTGCCGCGTCGTCGCTCGGCTACGCGACATCGCCGATGCTCGGCTTCGATCCGGCGAAGGTGAAGGAAGCGCTTGGGCTCCCCGCGCACGCGATGATCCCGGCGTTGGTCGCGATCGGCCGCGGCGACGAGGAAGGGTTCAGCCACCACCGGCATCCGCTCGAGCGCATCGTCAGCTACCGCTAGGCAGGACTCACCCCGAGGCGCCGCCCATGGAACCGACATCGGTATCTCCGTCAGGCATCCACCACGTCACGATGATCGCCGGTGACGTGCAGCGGAACGTCGACTTCTACGCCGGCGTCCTCGGGATGCGGCTCGTCAAGCGTACCGTGAACTTCGACGACCCGAACACCTATCACCTGTACTACGGCGACGAGACCGGCGCGCCCGGCACCCTGCTTACCTTCTTCCCCTGGCCCGGCGCGCGGCGGGGGAGGGAAGGCGCCGGGCAGTTCGCCGCCGTGTCGCTCGCCGTCCCCGCTGCATCGTTAGGCTTCTGGCTGCAGCGGCTCGTCCAGCAGGGAGTCGCGCACGATGCGCTCGCCACCCGCTTCGGTGAGCGCGTCCTCGGCTTCCGCGATCCCGACGGGCTCCGCGTTGAGCTGGTCGGCTCCGACGCGGCCGCCCGGATTCCTGGTTGGAGCGAGGGCCCCGTACCCCCCGAGCACGCGGTGCGCGGCGTCCACGCGATGACGCTGTGGACCGCCGAGCCCGAGGCCACCATGCTCCTCCTCGAAGGGGCGCTCGCGATGCGCCGGGTCGGTGTCGAGGAGCGGACGACCCGCTTCGTTCCCGAGACGCCGGCGCCGTCCGGGATCGGCACAGCGCTCGATGTCCGCGACGTCAGCGGCTTCTGGGAGGGCGCGTCGGGGGTCGGCACCGTCCATCACGTTGCCTGGCGCGTCCCCGACGACGCGACCGAGCTTGCGCTGCGCACGCGCGTTCACGAATCCGGGCTCGCCACCACGGACATCGTCGACCGGAAGTACTTCCATTCGGTCTACTTCCGCGAGCCGGGCGGCGCGCTCTTCGAGATCGCGACCGACGTTCCCGGGTTCACCGTCGACGAGCCCATCGAAACGTTAGGCAGCTCGCTCGTGCTCCCGCCCTGGCTCGAGCCCGAGCGCGCCCGCATCGCCGCTGCGCTGCCGCCGATCACCCTTCCCGGCGAGCGTGCCGTGCCCTTCGAGGCCTTCTCATGACCGCGCCTGACGCCACCGAATCAGCCCTCGCGACCTACGTCCATCGCTGGATCCCGGGAAATGAGCAGGTTGCGCTCCTTCTCCACGGCACCGGTGGCAACGAGGACGACCTGCTCCCGCTCGCCTCGATGCTCCTTCCCGGCGCGAGCGTACTCTCGCTCCGCGGCAACGTCCTCGAGGGAACGATGCCGCGCTTCTTTCGCCGCCTCGCTGAAGGTGTGTTCGACGAGCAGGATCTCGCGCTGCGCACCACGCAGCTCGCCGCGTTTCTCCGCGCCGCCGCCGAGGGCTACCGCTTCGACATCGCGAAGCTCGTCGCCGTCGGCTTCTCGAATGGGGCGAACATCGCCGCGAACGTGCTGCTCCATCATCCGGGACTGATCCGCAAGTCGGTGCTCTTTCGCGCCATGCTCCCCTCGGAAACGACACCGCCGCGCACCGCCGGCGGCACGCGCGTCTACCTCGGCGCCGGCCGCCGTGATCCGATCGTCCCCGCGGCGAACGTCGAGCGGCTCGCCGCCCTCCTCCGCGCGTCCGGCGCCGAGGTCACCCTCGATTGGCGCAACGCCGGGCATGGCCTCACCGGAGAGGACGTCGAGAGCGCGAAGCGCTGGGTCGCCGAAGGCTGACGCTTGCTTCACCCTCGGCGCGCACCGATCTTGGCCCCTTCACCGTCATCCTGAACGTTCGTCAGCAGGTGCACCGATGGCCGCCGATATTCGCTCGATGTGGGATCGCTTCTCCGGTCGCCCCGGTGGGCGATGGATCTTCTCCAAGCTGCTCGGGCGGATGGTTCCCTACACCGGGAGCATCAGGCCGCGGGTGATCGAGCTCACCGCGACGGGGGCGCGGATCGAGCTGCGCGACCGCCGCGCCGTGCGCAATCACCTGAACTCGATCCACGCCATCGCGCTCGCCAACCTCGCCGAGCTCTCGACGGGGCTTCCGCTCGCCTACGCGGTTCAACCGCGCGGGCGCGCGATTCTCCTCTCGTTGAACGTCGAGTTCCTCAAGAAGGCGCGCGGCACCCTTACTGGCTCGTCGTCCTTCATCGCGCCAGACGCGACGCACGAGGAGGACATCGAGATCCCGGTGGAGGTGCGCGACGGCGGGGGAAACGTGGTCGCCCGCGCGCGCGCGCGTTGGCGCGTGGGCCCGGTGAAGCCGCGGGAATGATGGCGGCAGGCGGCGCCACCCGGGTATCTTTCGGCGGTCTACTCCCACCGCCCACCGCGTTCGCGGACCGCCATGCGCATTCGCTCCTCCCTCGCCGTGCTCGCGGCGGCATCGCTTCCCCTCGTCTCCGCCGCCGCCCAACAGAGCGCGGCCGCGCCGAAGAAGCGCGCCTTCACCCCCGCCGATTGGTACCGGTTGACGGCGGTCAGCTCGCCCGCGCTCTCCCCCGATGGCAAGCGCGTCGCGTTCACCGTCACGACCGTGCGCGAAGGGGAGAACAAGCGGCACAGCGAGGTCTGGGTCGCACCCACCGCCGGCGGCGAGCCCCAGCGCTATACCTCACCGGGTACCGAGAGCACTAGTCCGCGCTGGTCGCCCGATGGCGCGTACCTCTTCTTCACCTCGAAGCGCGAAGGCGGGAAGGGAACGACCTGGGCGCTGCGCATGGACCAGCCCGGGGGCGAGGCCACCCAGCTCGAGGACTATCCGAGCGGATCGGCGCCGCTCGATCGTTCGTTCGCCGCCTGGGCCGATACGATCGTCGCCGACAGCACCGCCGACTCGTCGAAGACGAAGGATCCCTTCGCCGCGATGGCCGGCACCGCGCACCCGCCTTACGGTGCGGTCACGCGCCCCCTCGACCCGAAGCGCTTCGATGGCCGGCACATCGTCGACCTCAGCTACAAGTCGAACGATCGCGGCTTCCTGCCTAACCGCGGGACGCCGCGCCGCTACAACGCGGCGCAGCTCTGGGTGCAGCGCTTCGACGGCTCGCCGAAGCGCCAGCTGACCAACGCCCCGTACTCGCATCGTCAGGCAGTCGTCTCCCCCGATGGCAAGTGGATCGCCTTCGTCGCTGATGCGCGGCTGCGCTCAGATTCCGCCGTGCAGGCGGAACGTGACTCACTCGGCCGCCTCCCGTACGACAGCGCGCGCGATAACCGCCCGCGCAACGACAACGACGTCTACGTCGTCGCCGTGAGCGGCGGCACGCCGCGAAAGGTCGCCACCCTCCCCGGCGACGAGAATGCCCTCGCCTGGTCCCCTGACGGGTCGCGACTCGCGGTGATCGCCGCCCCCTCGCGCACCCAGTCCGCACGCATCTACACGCTGGGCGTTCGTGACGGCGCGGTCGTCAACGTCCTCGATCGCTGGCGGTACGAGCCGTCGAACATCTTCTGGCTTCCCTCCGGCGACATCGTCTTCGACGCCGAAGCGGGGGGCCGCAGCGCGATCTTCCGCGTCCCGTCGCGCGGCGGCGAGCCGGTGGAGCTGATCGGCGGTCGTCGCGCCATCCGCG
>DASSZC010000011.1:0-2432 GCA_035702925.1 Gemmatimonadaceae bacterium
GCGACATGCCGAGCAGCTCGGCGATCGCGAGAATGGCGAGCATCCGCCAGGCGCCCCTCACGCGCCGACGCCAAGCATCGCGCGACCGACCGCGTCACGATTCATCCCGACATCCCGAAGCGTCCCCTGCGCGACGACCACGACCCGGTCGGCCAGCGCGAGGATCTCATCCAGGTCCGCGGAGTGCAGCACGACCGCTGCTCCCGCGGCGCGCGCCTGGCGCAACCGCTCGTGCACATCGGCGGTCGCGCGCAGGTCGAGCCCGCGCGTCGGCTGGTCGGCGACGACCAGCTGCGGCTCGCCATCCAGCTCGCGTGCGAGGACGAGGCGCTGCTGGTTGCCGCCGGAGAGAGTGCGCGCGGGCGCGGACGCGCTGCTCGCGCGAACATCGAAGCGCGTCATCAGCCGAGACGTCCGCGCACCCATCGAGCCCCAGTCGATCCAGCCGTGTCTCATCCCTGCACCGGCAAGGGCGATGTTCTCGGTGAGCGACAGGTCGTCGGCGATCGCATCCGAATGCCGGTCCTGCGGAATGTAGGCGATCCGCGGCGGGAGCTGGACCGTGCCCGCGTCCGGCCGCTCGCGGCCGGCAAGGATGCGGAGGAGCTCACGCTCTCCGTTTCCCTCCACCGCGGCGACGCCGACGATCTCCCCGCGCCGCGCCGTGAAGGCCGCCGATGCGAGGCCGGGAGTCCCCCGACGGGCGCCGGTCGAAACACCGCGCAGCTCGGCGACGGCGGTCGCGAGGTCGTCGCGGCCGGCCGGCTCCGGCGATGTGCTCCTCCCGGGGTCCGACAGCCCGCCGCGCACGGAGTCGCCTTCTCCGAGCATCGCGATGGCCAGCGATTGCTCCGTCGTCGAGGCGGCGCCCGCGGAGAGCACCACCCGTCCCGCGCGCAACACGGTCACGTCGTCGGCGACATCGAGCGCGTCGCGCAACTTGTGCGTGATCAGTACGACCGCATGACCTCCGCTCGCGAAACGCCGGGCCCATGCGAGCAGCGCCGCGGCGTCCGCCGGGGCGAGCGTTGCCGTCGGCTCGTCGAGGATCAGCAGCTTCACCCCTCGCGCGAGGGCCTTCAGGATCTCCACGCGCTGCTGGGCGCCGACGCCTAACGTTCCGGCGATCGCGTCGGGGTCCGCCTCCAGCCCCGTCGACGCGGAGAGCTCGCGCACGCGCCGCCGCGCGCTTCCCGCATCGTAGAGGCCCCTTCCCCCGAGCGCGATGTTCTCGGCGACGGTGAGCGCCGGGACGAGCGAGAAGTGCTGCTGCTCCATCGCGATCCCGGCGCCGAGCGCATCGCGCGGCGAGGTGAAGGACACGCGCTCGCCGAGCCAGTGCATGGAGCCGCTATCGGCATGGGTCAGCCCGTAGGCGACACGCATCAGCGTCGTCTTGCCGGCGCCGTTCTCGCCGAGCAGGGCGTGAACCGTTCCCGGCCTGACGGCGAGTGATGCGCCGGCCAGCGCCTGGACGCTTCCGAACCGCTTCGACACCGCCTCGAGGGCGAGCAGCGGCTCGGGCATGCTCACAACCCGGTGGGCGCCTCGATGAACCGGCAGGGGAGGTTGAACTCGCGCTCGACGAGCTGCCCCAGGGCCTGCACGCCTAACGTCTCGGTGGCGTAGTGGCCCGCGTAGATGATCGCCAGCCCGAGCTCGGGCGCATCGACCGCCGTCCAGTGCGGCCCCTCGCCGACGATCAGCGTGTCGAGCCCGAGGGCGACCGCCTCGCGGAGCGTGTCGGCCGACGCGCCGCCGCCGGTGCAGATCCCCCATCGCCGGCTCGTTCGCGATGGATCGAAGTCGGTCGCCAGGGCGCGGCCGCCGTGCCGCTTCGCGAACGCATCGGCCCGGGCGACGATCTCGGAGGTGAGCAGTGCAGACTCGCCGCGAACCCCGATCTCCGTCCCTTGGGAGCGGGCGAAGCCGCCGTTAGGCACGAGCCCGAGCTTGGCGGCAAGGAGGACGTTGTTGCCGAGCTCCGGATGCGCGTCGAGCGGCAGGTGCGACGAGTAGACCGCGACGTCGCCGGCCAGCAGGCGATGGAGCCGCTCGTAGAGCGCGCCGCGGATCGGTTGCACGCCGCCCCAGAACAGGCCGTGGTGGACGATGAGCAGGTTCGCGCCGGCGGCGATCGTCCCCTCGATCGTCTTCTGCGAGCAGTCGACGGCGACCGCGATCCCGCGGATGTCTCCGCGATTCTCGAGCTGGATGCCGTTGACGGCCGTCGGGTAGTCGGGGATCTCAGGAGTCCGGAGGAGCCCGTCGAGCCGGTCGGCGATCGCCTTCAGCTTCGCCATCAGCGAGCGGGCGGTGCGGGAGGCGCCACCGTCAGCTTCCCCGCGCGGAGCATCGCGCGCGCCGAGTCGACGCGCGCCCGCACCGCGGGAGGGACGATGCTGTCGAACGCCGGATTAGGCACGTAGGTG
>DASSZC010000333.1:0-2249 GCA_035702925.1 Gemmatimonadaceae bacterium
GCCGGGTTCGGCGACTTCGATGGCGACGGGCGCATCGACGTCTTCCTCGCGAACGCCGGAAGCGGAGACGCCCTCTATCATAACGGCGGCGCGGCGCGGTTCAGCGACGTGACCGTCCCGAGCGGAATCACGAGCAGCGGCTCGGGTGCGGTCGCTGTCGGGGACTACGACAACGATGGGGACCTCGACATCCTGGTCGCGGGGGCGAAGGGGGGCGAGCCAACGCTCTGGCGCAACGCGGGCAATGGCACCTTCAGCCGTGACTCGCGCTCGGCGGCGGCGCTCGGTGCGCTGCGCGCGACGGCGGCACGCACCGCGACCTTCGTCGATTACGACAACGACGGCTGGCTCGACCTCGTCGTCGCCGGCAGCGCGACCGGCACCGCAACGCCTGACGTCTTTCTCTTCCGCAACAACCGAGCGGGGAGCTTCCTCGACCGCTCGACGCTCATCCCTGCATCGGTGCGAACGGCCGGTGGGAGCGCGATCGCGGTCACTGATATCGACGGCGATGGCGACGAGGACCTTCCCCTGATCGACGCCGCGGGCGCGCCGCGGCTCCTCCGCAACGACCTCGGGAACAGCAACCTCGGCGTCAACATCGAGCTGAAGGCGTTGCGCACCGGGAGCGGAAAGAACAATGCCTTCGGGATCGGCGCGCGCGTCGAGCTCCGCGCCGGGGAGCTCCACCAGACCCGGATCGCCACCGGACCGGTCACCCACTTCGGGCTCGGCTCGCACCTCAAGGCCGACGTCGTCCGCATCGAGTGGCCTAACGGCGTGCCGCAGTCCATCTGGTTCCCCGGCACCGACCAGGAGGTCGTCGAGCGCGAGATGCTCAAGGGCTCGTGCGCCTTTGCCTACACCTGGGACGGTACGCGCTTCCGCTTCGTCACCGACGCGATGTGGCGCAGCGCGTTAGGCATGCCGCTCGGCCTCATGGGGAGCACCAGCGCCTTCGCCCCCGCCGGCGCGTCGCGGGAATACCTGCGCATCCCCGGCGACGCGCTCCAGCCGCGCGACGGCCGCTACGTCCTCCAGCTCACCGAGGAGCTGTGGGAGACCGCGTATGCCGACGAGGTGAAGCTGGTCGCGGTCGATCACCCCGACTCGGTGGACATCTTCGTCGACGAGACCTTCGTTCCCCCGGGGCCGGTGAAGATGAAGCTCTTCCAGGTCCCGCGCCGCGAGCTTCCCCTTTCCGCGGTCGATGAGCGCGGGCACGACGTCCTCCCCGCGCTCCGCGAGAGCGACGACGTCTACGTCTCGAACCTGGTGCCGACGCAGTACCAGGGAGTGGTCGAGCCGCACGACCTCGTCCTCGACCTCGGCGCGAGCGCCGGCGAGGCGGGAAGCTTCCTCTTCCTCCGCGGCTGGATCTATCCCACCGACGCGAGCATCAACGTCGCGATCGGCCAGCAGTCGAAGATCAAGCTCGCGTCACCGTCCCTCGAGGTGCGCGACGCGAAGGGACGCTGGCGGACGGCGATCGCGAATCTCGGCTTCCCCTCGGGGAAGGACAAGACGATGGTGATCGACCTCGCCGGGAAGTTCGCGACCGCCGATCATCACGTGCGCATCCGCACGAACATGCAGATCTACTGGGACCAGGCGTTCACGTCACGGGTGAGCGACAACAGCCCGACGACGATCACCACCCTCGCGCCGGTGTCGGCCGACCTGCACGCGCGCGGTTACTCGCGCATGTATCGCAAGGGGGGACGCTACGGACCGTACTGGTTCGACTACAGCGAGGTCACGAAGGAATCGCCGTGGCGGCCGATCGCCGGAGCGTTCACGCGCTTCGGCGACGTGCTTCCCCTGCTCCACGGGGCCGACGACATGTACGTCATCATGGCTCCGGGGGACGAGACGACGATCGAGTTCGACGCGTCCTCGGCAACGTCGCTGCCCAAAGGCTGGAAGCGCGACTTCCTCCTCTACACCGACGGCTGGATCAAGGACTCCGACCTGAACACCGCGTTCGGGACAACCGTCGATCCGCTCCCCTTCCACAACATCAAGGCGTATCCGTACGCGCGAGGCGACATGTACCCGGCCGACTCCGCGCACCAGCGGTACCTGCGTGAGTACGACACCCGCCGCGTCGGCGGGGTCAGTGAGGTCTCGCGCGACCGCTAGCCAGCACGTTGTTCAGGGCGCGGTAGCGCAGCAACATCTCGCGCGCCGGAGCGGCTTTTCGCAGCTCGCGGGCCGGTGCTCTCAGCTCGCCGCACCGCTGGTTCTCG
>DASSZC010000063.1:0-2375 GCA_035702925.1 Gemmatimonadaceae bacterium
TGCGGGCGATCTCGGCGATGCCGTCCGCGGTGAAGGTGAGCGCGGCGCCCTCAGCCTCGACCAGCGCGGCGTACTGCTTGGTGAGGGCGTTCTCCGGCTCGGTCATGATCCGGACGAAGTCGGCTTCGGTGAGCGACTTGAGCTCAACGCGGATCGGGAAGCGCCCCTGCAGCTCGGGAATCAGGTCGCTCGGCTTCGAGACGTGGAAGGCGCCGGCGGCGACGAAGAGCACGTGGTCGGTCTTCACCATCCCGTACTTCGTCTGGACGTTCGACCCCTCGACGATCGGGAGCAGGTCGCGCTGCACCCCCTCGCGCGAGACGTCGGGGCCGCCGGCGGTGCCGCGCTCGCCGGCGATCTTGTCGATCTCGTCGAGGAAGATGATGCCTAACGATTCGACGCGCTCGAGGGCGTCGACGGTGACGTCCTCGGCGTCGATCAGCTTGTCGAACTCCTGGTCGAGGAGGATGCGCCGCGCTTCGGACACCTTCACCGTGCGCTTCTTCGTGCGCTTCGGCATCATGTCCTGGAGCATCGAGGTGAAGTTCTCCATCCCCTCGGGAGCGCCTGGCGATGCCATCATGTCGAACATCGGCGAGCTGGCCGAGGTCTCGACCTCGACCTCGCGCTGCTCGAGCTGGCCGTCGAGGAGGAGCTGCTTGAGCTTCGCGCGGGTGCGCTGGTGCCGCTCGTGCTCGGCGCTGCGCTCGTGGGTGGTTCCACCGTCGGGGGCGACGACGAAGATCCCGGATGCCGAGCTCTCCGCCGTAGCGCCGGCGGTCGCCGGCTCCGGCGCGGGGGTGGTGACGGGCGGGGTCGGGAGGAGCAGGTCGAGGAGGCGCTCGGTCACCTTTTCGACGGCCAGGTCATCGACCTCGTGCTCGCGCTCGGTGCGCACCATGTCGATCGCGCTCTCGACGAGGTCGCGAACCATCGACTCGACGTCGCGGCCGACGTAGCCGACCTCGGTGAACTTCGACGCTTCGACCTTGATGAAGGGTGCGCCGGCGAGCTTGGCGAGGCGGCGCGCGATCTCGGTCTTCCCGACGCCGGTCGGGCCGATGAGGATGATGTTGTTCGGCGCGATCTCCTGGCGGATCCCCTCCGGCGCGCGTTGGCGCCGCCAGCGGTTGCGAAGGGCGATGGCGACCGACTTCTTCGCCTCGGCCTGGCCGACGATGTAGCGATCGAGCTCGGCGACGATCTGGCGCGGGGTCAGATCGGCGAGCCTGGCGATGGCCTGCTGTGTTCGTGGCGACGTCATGCGGGGTCAGGATCGGTGTCACGGGGGCGCGATCGCGCCCCTCCCACCCCGCAATCTACTCGCCGTTGCCGGCGCTCCGGAGCCGCGGTGACAGGCGCGCGGCCAGCGTCACGGCGACGAGCACGGGGAGGAGCCAGGCGAGCCGCCCCTGATAGCGGCCAAAGACCCCCGACAGGTTGGCGCAGAGGAGGGCGTTGATGACGAGCGCGGTCCAGAGGTAGAGCTGCAGCCCTGCCCCGCTCCCGAAGGCGACCGGCCCCCGCCGGAAGGCGGTCCAGATCATCCAGCCGCTGAGGACGAGGGAGACGAGCAGCACGCCGAGGATGACCGCATCGATCGCGCGGGCGGCGGCGACCCCGCCGCGCTCCTGTCGGGCGCTGATCATCGCCGCTTCCTCGTGGGGGAGGACGAAGGAGACAACCGAGCGCGTGAACCGGTTGGCGGGGAGGACGCGCGCCTTGTCGAACACCTCGACGTTGACGAACTGGCGCGCCCCGTACGACAGGATCGACGTCGTCAGGCCTAACGGTTCGTGGATGGCGATGGCGATCGCGAGCCGGCGGGTGTCGTCGCGGAGCTGGTCCTCGTCGTGGTAGGCCTTGTAGAAGGGGCTGCTGTCGTTCCAGATGAACGACTCGATCGGCTGCGTCAGCCCCGCCTGGAAGGGACAGAGGGCGAAAGGTTCGACGCGGCAGCGATCGGCGAGGACGCGCGAGGCGAGCCCGCTCTCGACGAGGTGGCCGAGGACGAAGACGCTCGGCTTGCGAGTCAGCGCTGCGCGGTCGGTGCGCGCCCAGTTGAAGGTCGCGAGGGCGACGACGGAGAGAGCGACGAGCGCGGCGACGGCGCCCGTCACGGCGCGCGGCGGGACGACAAGGCGCGCACGTCCCGCGACGACGGCGACGACGAGAAGCAGGAGCGCGAACACCACCGGCATCGTCACGTGCGTCGCGACCCCGACGAAGCTCGTACCGACGACGAGCGCACGAGTCGCGGCGCCGAGTCGCGGCCAGTGGGCGAGGGCGAGCCAGGTGGAGAGGAGGATCGCGCCGGTGAAGACGTCGGGCATCGCCTCGCTCGTCATCCACGGTGCGCCGGTGAGGAGGAGCGC
>DASSZC010000240.1:0-6305 GCA_035702925.1 Gemmatimonadaceae bacterium
AAGTCGGAGCCGGTCGTCCCCTCTCCACCGCCCTGGCGGTGCATCGTCCCGTTGAACCAGCGTACTCCCGTCGCGAGCGAGCTGCGCGCACCGAGCAGGCTGTAGTCGGCGAGGATGCGCAGCTCCTCGGTCGCGTTGCGGAACCCTTCGCGCTCGACTTCGCGCGGGACGAACTGCCCGGTCGCCGGATCGATCTCGTCGAGCGCGCCCGGACCGCCGTCCTCGTTGCGCCAGACGAGCGAGCGCGAGCTGCCGAGCACCGACGTCAGGCTCTGGACGCGGACCGATTTCAGCGGGCGCCAGTCGAGCGAGAGCGAGCCGACGTTCCACGGCGAGGTGAGCCAGTTGCGCGCGCGGAAGGACTGCCGTGCGCCGGCGTCGAACTGCGCGTCGGAAAGCCCGCCCGGCATGTGGATGCGATTGCGCAGGAGGGAGTAGTTCGCCGATGCGGTCAGGGTCGGCGAGAGCGTGACCTCGACCGCGGCGTAGCCGCTGGTCTGGGTGTTGTCGGAGTTGGGGCGCCAGCCATCCTGGGTGTGGCGCTGCGCGTAGCTGAACCAGCGCCAGCGTCCGCGGTCGCCGCCTAACGACAGGTAGCTGTTCGCGAGGCCGTAGCTGCCCGCGGTGTGCTGCGCGTCGATGGCGGCGGTCCGATCCGGCGCGCTCCGGCGCATGACGTAGTTCACGACGCCGCCGAGCTGCGGGCCGAACTGCAGCGCGCTCGCCCCGCGAACGATCTCGATCCGCTCGACCGCTTCCATCGGCGGGGAGTAATACGTTTCGGGATAGCCGTACGGATCAGCGGCGATGATCACCCCGCCCTGCCGGACGTTCATCTCGACCGACTGCGTCGGGTTCAACCCTCGCAGCGCGATCCCGTTCGATGGAAACCCGCTCCCCTCGGTCTCGGCGACGGTCAGCCCGGGGACGCGGCCGAGCACCTGGCGCGCGACGTTCTGCGCCGTGTTCGCCCCGACGCTGTCGACGAGGACGGCTTCCGTCCGCTTGCCGACGAGCAGCATCACGCCGTGCCGGTCGGGGAGAAAGGTCACGGTCCGCGGCGCGGCGGGGGCGGTGACACGGACGGTCTCGAGGGTCGCGGCGCGGCGCGCGCTGTCAGCGGGGGATGGCGGGACCGGCTGTTGGGCGGCGGCGCCGGACGCGGCGAGGGCGAGGGCGACAATGGTCGCCAAGACGCGCCGGTGAATCGAGACGGAAGGGGAGGCGAAGGCGCGCGAAATGAACGGAGACATGGGCGAGCAGGGATTACGTGTTGGCGGCAGCGCCGCATCGAGTGGCGTAGAGATAATCAGCAATCCCGAATTAATCAATCTGGATTGAATTGCGTCCGAAATCTGGGGCTGAACGGCCCCGCGGCTGTCGGTGCTTGCCGGACATGGCCGCAGCCCGCGAGCCCCGCGCTGCGTTAGAATTGAAGCGGCAACAGCAGAGGATCCGAATGAAGAAGGCAATTCTCATCATCGACCACGGGTCGAAGCGCGGGGAGGCGAACGAGATGCTCGACTGCGTCTCGAACCTCGTCCAGGCGATGGCGGGTGGCGACGTCATCGTCCGCTATGCGCACATGGAGCTGGCGTCCCCCTCGATCGCCGAGGGGTTCGCCGAGTGCGTGAAGGCTGGCGCGACGGAGGTCGTCGCCTTTCCGTACATGCTCTCGCCGGGGAAGCACTCGACCAGCGACATCCCGCGCATGGTCGCGAGCGCGGCGAAGCCGCACCCCGACGTTCGGTATTCCGTCACCGCGGCGTTCGGGGTGCACGAGAAGCTCGCCGAACTGATCCTGCTCCGTGCCGGGGTCCCATCCGTCCCGGTCGATGCCGATCGCTGCTGGCACTGGACGGAGACGCCGCGCACCTGCGGCGACGCCTGCCGGTGCGTGAATGCGCCGGCGCCCGCATCATCCCTCACTGCCTGACGTTTTCCCTTCCCCCCCCCGAAGACCATCCGCATGACCGCGCTGACGCGTTTTTCCGACGAAGAGGAGCAGTTTCGCGACGCAGTACGCAGCTTTGCCGAGGATGACGTCCGCCCGCGCAGCGCGGCGATGGAGAAGGCGGGGAAGATCGACCCGGAACTGATCAAGAAGTACTTCGAGCTCGGGCTGATGGGGATCGAGGTCGACGACGCGTATGGCGGCGCGGGTGGATCGCTGACGATGGTGACGCTCGCCGTCGAGGAGATCAGCAAGGTGGACGCGGCGGCGGCGATCATGGTCGACGTCCAGAACACCCTCGTCAACTTCCCGATCGCGAAGTACGGGACCGAGGAGCAGAAGAAGAAGTATCTCACCCGCCTGACGTCGGACACGATCGGTGCCTATGCGCTCTCCGAGCCCGGCTCCGGCTCCGATGCCTTCGGGCTCGCGACGCGCGCCGAGAAGAAAGGCGACAAGTGGATCCTCACCGGCCGCAAGCTGTGGATCACGAACGGCGCCGAGGCGGAGATCTTCGTCGTCTTCGCGAACGCGAACCCGAGCGCGGGCTACAAGGGGATCACGGCGTTCATCGTCGAGAAGTCTTTCCCCGGGTTCTCGGTCGGGAAGAAGGAAGACAAACTCGGGATCCGCGCCTCCTCGACGACGGAGCTGATCCTCGACGGCTGCGAGGTGCCTGACGCGAACGTCCTCGGCCCTGTCGGCCAGGGATACAAGGTCGCGATCGAGACGCTGAACGAGGGGCGCATCGGGATCGGTGCGCAGATGATCGGCGTCGCCCAGGGAGCGTTAGGCGCGGCGATCGCCTACCTCAAGGAGCGGAAGCAGTTCAACAAGCCCCTCGCCGAGTTCCAGGGGATCCAGTTCCAGGTCGCCCAGGCGGCGACGGAGACGGAAGCCGCGCGCCTGATGGTCTACAACGCCGCCCGCCTCAAGGAAGCCGGCGAAGACATCGCCGTCGCCGGCTCGATGGCGAAGCTTTTCTCCTCGCAGGTCGCCGAGCGCACGACCTCGATCGCCCTCGAGCTGTTCGGCGGCTACGGCTACACGAAGGACTACCCCGCCGAGAAGTTCTACCGCGACGCGAAGATCGGGACGATCTACGAGGGAACGTCGAACATGCAGCTGCAGACGATCGGGAAGGCGCTGCTGCGGTGAACCGCAGCCGTTAGCCGTTAGCTGTAAGCGACTGCGGTTGACGCCGTCGCTTCCTGCTAATGGCTAAGAGCTAACGGCTGCAGTTCTCAGCAGTCCTTCTCCACCGACTTCTCGATGAACATCACCGGCGGGCGCTGGCGCGGGATGCGGACGATGTCGACCGGCTGGGTCAGCGCCGCGGTCACGAAGCAGCGGGGGCCGGGGCGGGTCGAGGTGAGCTCGACGTAGAGGAAGTCGCTCGACATCGCGATGCGGCTGATGGTCATGTCGTAGCCGCCGGAGCTGCGCTCACCGAGCGCGGCGACGACGACCTCGTAACGTGCGAAGTCGACCGCCGGGGCAGGCGGTGGGCCGCCGAGGTTGGCGGTGTACATCGACCAGGCCGTCCGCCAGTCGGCGTCGTTGTCGATGACAGTGCGCGCGGATTGCCGGAATCCGCTGCTGTAGGCGTGCGCGAGGCGTACCGCGCCGGCGTCGTTCCATTCGACGTTGACGGCGCCAGAAGGAATGTCGGTCAACGGCGTGATCCCCGAGGGTGCATTGCAGGCGGCGAGTGCGGCGAGGAGAGCCGGGATGAGTCGGCGCGTCTGGCTGATCATGATGAGCTCCGTTGCTCGATGATCACTCCAACCTGACGTCGCGTCAACTCGTCACCGATCCCGGCGCGGACTGCGCGTTTGCGCGAGGCGGTGGGAACTGCGGCTGTTGCTGATCGGTTCCTCTGAGCCGCGGCCTCGCGGTATGTCGGCCTTACTCCTCAGCATCCGACCGTCGTGACAGTCTGTTTTTGCGAGACACCGAGGCACCGAGCCCGCCGAGACTGCACACCGGCGCGATGTCGGTGCACCGGAGCTGAAAACATGGGGGCAAGCGTGGTGAGATGATTTCACCACGCTTGCCCCCAACTCGTTCGGGCTGGTGCGAAGGGCTCAGCCCCTGCTGGCTGTCCCGGTGCACTCGGTGTCTCGGTGTCTTCCAGTACAGACTGTCACGACGCGTCGATGCTGAGGAGTACGGCCGACATACCGGGAAGCCAGCGGCTCAGAGGAGCCGATCAGCAACAGCCGCCGTCCAAGGCATACCGCTTGCCCTTTCACGCTTCACACTAATCATGACGGAGCCAGCAATGCCGAAGCGCGAGAAGCAGCACGAGGAAGAGGCGCCGAAGGAGAGCACCACCAAGTACGAGGGTGGGCAGGGGTCGAAGACGCGGGCGCAGCAGGCGAAGAACAGTGCGGCGAAGCTGCACGACTTCGACGAGCCGCCCGCGGATGAGCAGCCGGTGGTGCGGCACGATGCCTAACGGCGGGTGACGCCGGCGCGCGTCGACGGATCTGGCAGGGCCGGGGGCGAGACCGACTCGGCCGAACCCTTCGTCCCGGCGCGGCCGACGCTGCCGAAGCTGCGCAGCGCGTCGAAGAAGTGCCGCGGCTGCCGGCTCTGGAAGTTCGGGACGCAGACGGTGTTCGGCGAGGGACCGCGCGATGCGAGCGTCGTCATCGTCGGCGAACAGCCCGGTGACCAGGAGGATCGCACCGGTCATCCCTTCGTCGGACCGTCAGGCAGGCTGCTCGACGCGGCGCTCGAGGCGGCGGGGGTCGACCGCTCGAAGGCGTACGTCACCAACGCGGTGAAGCACTTCAAGTGGGAAGAGCGCCCCGGCACCAAGCGCCGCATCCACAAGAAGCCGAGCAACGCCGAAGTCGTCGCCTGTCATCCGTGGCTCGAGGCGGAGCTCGAGGTCCTCGCGCCACGCGTCGTCGTCTGCCTCGGCGCGACGGCGGCGCAGTCGCTGCTCGGCAAGCAGTTCCGCGTCAGCACCCAGCGCGGGAAGGTGATGAAACCGTGGGGGGCGACGCCGGTGGTGATCGCGACGGTGCATCCGTCGTCGGTGCTGCGCGCGCCGGCGCCGGAGCGCGCGGCCGCCGAGCGCGACTTCTTTCGCGACGTGAAGAAGGTGGCGCGCTACGTGTAGCGCTATACTTCGGGATGCCCGCCAGAAAGAAGGCCACCGCGAAGCAGGCTTCCGCGAAGAAGGCTTCCGTCACGAAGCCGTCGCACCGCAAGGCACTCAATCACCTGCGACGCGTCGACCCCAAGTTCGGCGCGGTGATCGACACCGTCGGCAGCTGCCGCTACCAGGCGCGCGAGGAGGGGACGCACTTCGGTGCGCTCGTGCGCTCGATCGTCTACCAGCAGCTCTCGGGTAAGGCGGCGGGGACGATTCACTCGCGGCTGCGTGCGCTGTACGACGACCGCGACCCGACCCCCGCCGAGATCCTCGCCACGCCGGAGGCGGTGCTGCGCGGGGTCGGGCTGTCGCGGCAGAAGCTGAGCTACCTGCTGGACCTCGCGGCGCGCGTCGAGCGCGGGGACCTGCCGCTCGAGAACGTCCACGACCTGGACGACGACGCGCTGACGACCGCGCTCGTCCAGGTGAAGGGGATCGGCCGCTGGACCGCGCAGATGTTCCTCATGTTCCGGCTCGGACGTACCGACGTCCTCCCCGACCTCGACCTCGGGATCCAGAAGGGACTGCAGCGAGCCTACGGACTACGGACGATGCCGAAGCCGAAGGACGTCCTTCGGCACGGCGAGAAGTGGGCGCCGTACAGGACGATCGCGTCGTGGTACCTGTGGCGGCTGCTCGACGTGCCGACGTCGGTCAGGCAGCGAAAACCACGGGTGGTGAAGAAGCGATAGTCGGGCACGAAAACTCCGAGTGCTCGACACGGCGACAGTCGGGCACGAAATGACCGAGTGTTCGACACAGCGAAAGTCGGGCACGAAATTACCGAGTGTTCGACACGGCCCGCTCCCCGGTTGTGTGTTACCGGCTCCCGCCGTTCTGAGCCCATCTGGCAGTTCAGTTTCGAGAACTCGGTCATTTCGTGACCGACTCTCGCTGTTTCGGACACCGGGTAGTCTCGTGACCTCTGGTGCCCCCGGCACCGACGCGTAATTTCGGGGAGCCCTCCCCCCAACCCCCCGACCCGTGCCCCTCCCCGATCTCCGTCCTCGCAGCGGCGTCGAGCTGATCGACGCGAGCTTCCAGTTCCTGCGCGAGAACTTCGCGCTCCTCTTCACGGCGGTCGCCGTGACCTACGCGCCGATCGCGGTGCTCGAGTACCAGGCGGCGCTCGATCCGAGCAACATCCTGCTCGCCGCGGTGAAGGGGATCGTCGCGTGGTTC
>DASSZC010000234.1:0-3430 GCA_035702925.1 Gemmatimonadaceae bacterium
GAAGCTCTTCATCGATCCCGAGGAAATGAAGAAGCTGTACGCCGCCGCCCCGGCTGACTTGCGCAAGCTGATGGACGCGTGGGCCGACGGTCTCAATTTCTTCCTCGCCACGCATCCGGAAGTAAAACCGCGCGTGATCACGCGCTTCGAGCCGTGGATGCCGCTCACGTTCAGCGAAGGGAGCATTGGCGGCGATATCGAGCGGGTGAACCTCGGCCAGCTGGAAGCGTTTTACGGGCAACGGGCCGTTGGCACGGAGGCCAGAGGCCAGAGGCCAGAGGCCAGTGGGTCAGCCGATTCGTACTCTGGAGTGGATCCGTACCACAACGACGATGAGCCGAGGGGTTCCAACGGTATCGTCATTGGACCGTCGAACACAATCAACAAGCGCGCCTTGCTGCTGATCAATCCGCATACGTCCTTCTTCTTCCGATCCGAGCTGCAAATGGTGAGTGAGGAAGGATTGAACGCCTACGGGGCGTCGACGTGGGGACAGTTCTTCATCTACCAGGGGTTCAACCGGCGCGCCGGGTGGATGCACACCTCGAGCGGCGTTGACGTGATCGACGAGTTCGCCGAGTCGATCGTCGAGAAGGGTGGCCGCTTCTTCTACCGCTACGGCAGCGAAGAGCGGCCGGTCACGACATCGACTATCGCCATCCCCTACCGCACCGCCGCCGGCACGATGGCGAAGAAGTCCTTCGTCGTCTTCAGGACGCATCACGGCCCGATCGTGCGCGAGGCGAACGGCAAGTGGATCAGCGTCGCGCTCATGAACACCCCGGTCGCCGCCCTCGAGCAGTCGTATCTGCGCACGAAAGCGACCGACTACGTCTCCTTCGTCAAGGTCGCCGGGCTACGCGCGAACTCCTCGAACAACACCATCTTCGCCGACGCGAACGGGAACATCGCCTACCTCCACCCGCAGTTCATCCCGCGCCGCGACGATCGCTTCGACTACACCCGCCCGGTCGATGGCAGCGACCCGGCCACCGACTGGAAGGGACTGACCCCGCTCGACTCGGCGCCCCACCTCCTCAACCCGCCTAACGGCTGGATCTTCAACACCAACGACTGGCCGTATTCGGCGGCGGGGCCATACAGCCCGAAGCGCGAGAGCTTCCCGAAGTACATGGACACCGCCGGCGAAAATCCGCGCGGCATCCATGCCCGCATGGTGCTCGACGGCAAGCGCGACTTCACCCTCGCCTCGCTCCAGGCCGCGGCCTACGATCCGTACCTCACGGCCTTCGCGCAGCTCGTCCCGACGCTCGCCGCCGCGTACGACTCGACCCCCGCGTCGGATCCGCTGAAGTCGCGGCTCGCCGGGCAGGTCGCGATGCTGCGCGCGTGGGACTATCGCTGGAGCGTGAGCTCGGTCCCGACTTCGCTCGCGGTCTTCTGGGGCGAAAGTCTCTGGGGGGAAGCGAGCGCCGCGGAGCGCGACGAGGTGATGTCGACGTACGACTACATGGCGACGCGGATGTCGGCGCAACAGAAGCTGCAGGCGCTCGCCGACGCGTCGGCGCGGCTCGAGCAGGACTTCGGCAGCTGGCGCACCCCGTGGGGGGAGATCAACCGCTTCCAGCGGCTGACGGGGGACATCGTCCAGCCCTTCGACGATGCGAAGCCGAGTATCCCGGTTCCCTTCACCTCCTCGCAGTGGGGATCGCTCGCCTCGTTCGGGGCGCGCCGCTATCCGGGGACGAAGAAGTACTACGGCGCGAGCGGCAACAGCTTCGTCGCCGTCGTCGAGTTCGGGGACAGCGTGCGTGCGCGCGCGGTGACCGCCGGGGGCGAGAGCGGGCATCCCGATTCGCCGCACTTCAATGACGAGGCACTCCGCTACAGCACCGGCGACCTGCGCGAGGTCTACTTCTATCCATCGCAGCTCGTCGGACACACCGAGCGCACCTACCATCCAGGATCATGAGCGAAACCGGGATGATGCATGGCGAGGCGCATCGCACCCATCGCGTCGGCTGGCTGCGCGCGGCGGTGCTTGGCGCCAACGACGGGCTGATCTCGACGTCGAGCCTGATCGTGGGCGTCGTCGCTGCCGGCGCGATGCGCGGCGGTGTGCTGACCGCCGCGGTGGCGGGACTCGCGGCGGGCACGATGTCGATGGCCGCGGGTGAATACGTCTCCGTCGGCTCGCAGCTCGACACCGAGCAGGCCGACCTCGAGCTCGAGCGCCGCGCCCTCGCCGCCAACGAGCCCGGTGAGCGCGAGGAGCTCACCCAGATCTACGTCGGGCGCGGGCTGACCCGCGAGCTCGCCGAGCAGGTCGCGACCCAGCTGATGGTCCACGACGCGTTAGGCGCGCACGCCCGCGACGAGATCGGGCTCTCCGAGGTGCTCTCGGCGAAGCCGCTGCAGGCGGCGCTGGCGTCGGCGGTGAGCTTCGCGATCGGCGCCGTCGTTCCCGTCCTCCTCGTCGCCATCGCGCCATGGAAGTTCGTCACGATGCTCGTCGTCGCCCTGACCATCGTGATGCTCGCGGTGCTCGGCGGCGTGGCGGCCCGCACCGGCGGCGCCTCCCCCCTCTCCGGCGCCTTCCGCGTCGCGCTCTGGGGCGGGCTGGCAATGGGGATCACGGCGGGGGTGGGAAGGCTCTTTCACGTAGCAGTCTGACGGCGAGTAGTGAGTAGGGAGGTGTGAGAGTTCTCGGAGTAGCGAGGTGTGACACTTCTCTGAGTAGGGAACACGGGGAAGGCCCGGACAGACCCTTCCCTCGACCCCTGACCCTCCCTGGGCACCTTCACACCCCTCTACTCACGGCACCGTCACACCTCTCTACTCACGGCACCGTCACACCTCTCTACTCACGGCACCGTCACACCTCTCTACTCGCGGCACCGTCACACCTCTCTACTCACGGCACCGTCACACCTCTCTAGTCACTACTCGCCTCATCGCATGCGTTTTCGCCTCCCGCATCCACTCGTCCTCCTCCTCTTCGCCGTCGCCGTCGCCGCCCTCCTCACCTGGATCCTCCCTCCCGGCGAGTTCGATCGGCGCGACGATCCCCTCACGCATCGCAACGTCGTCGTCGCCGGGACTTATCACGCGGTCGCTCCCGCCCCGGTTGGCCCCTTCGCCGCGGTCGTCGCGATCCCCCGCGGGATCGCTGAGGCGGCGGACGTCATCGCGCTGATCCTCCTCGCCGGCGGGGCGTGGGTCGTCGTCGACCGGATCGGAGCGTTAGGCAGGCTGGTCGACGCGCTCGTCGGCGGGCTGCGCCACCGCGGGCTGCTCGCAATCCCGGTCATCGCCCTCTTCTTCGCGGCGATGGGCGCCCTCGAGAACATGCAGGAGGAGATCATCCCCCTCGTGCCGGTGCTGCTCGTCCTCGGCACCGGCCTCGGGATCGATGCGGTCAGCGTCGTCGCGATGAGCGCGGGGGCGGCGATGATCGGCAGCGCCTTCG
>DASSZC010000210.1:0-2207 GCA_035702925.1 Gemmatimonadaceae bacterium
TGCTCGGCGCTGGACCCGGTGGCCACCCTGCGCATCGAGGAGCTGTTGACGGACCTGAAGGAGCGCGTCACGATCGTGCTGGTCACGCACAACATGCAGCAGGCGGCGCGCGTCTCGGACGTGACCGCGTTCATGCTCGACGGCGAGCTCGTGGAGGTCGACGAGACCGAGAAGATCTTCACCAACCCGGGCGACGAGCGCACCGAGCAGTACGTCGCAGGAAAGTTCGGCTGATGCCCACCGAAGGTCGTCTACATCTGCGCGACGAGATCAGAGCGCTCGAGAAGCGGGCGCTCGGCGGCATGGACATCGTCGCCGATCAGCTGGACCGCACGATGCGAGTGCTGGTCGACCGCGACTTCGAGCTCGCCGACCTTGTGATCGCCGACGACGATCGCATCGACGGGCGTTTCCTCGAGGTGCATCAGGAGATTCTCACCCTGATCGCGCGCCAGGCGCCGGTCGCCACAGACCTGCGGCTGCTCGCCGCGCTGCTCGACGTGATCCGCCGCATCGAGCGCATGGGCGACCAGTGCGTGAACGTCTGCAAGGTGCTGCTCCTCGCCCCCGAGCCGCCGGTGGACGACCTCCACCTGACCGAGCGCACCGTCGAGATGGGCCGCAAGGCACGGGCGCTGTCGCTGGAGTCCAGCAAGGCGTTCGCAGCGCGCGACGTCGCCGCTGCCGAGCGGCTCTGCGAGGTCGACGACGAGATCGACGCACTCAACCGCGAGGTGTTCCAGATCGCGGTCGCGCTCGCCGGCGACCCCGAGGCGCGCGAGTGGGCGATGCGGATGACGCAGATTGCCCGCGCGATCGAGCGAATCGGCGACAACGCGGTCGACATCGGCGAGGAAACTGCTTTCGTGGCAAGCGGTGTCTACCGCGAGTTCGAAGACGCATCCCACACGTCCAGCTAGCGACAATCGGGTTGGCGCCCGATGAGCAAACCCACCCCAGAGCTGGAATTGACCGCCAGCGCGAGCGCGGATGCCGCAGCGAGCGCGCTGGCGCTGCGCCTGCTCGACGTCATCGAGGAGCAAACCCCCGGCACGCTCGCCGACCGCGACCCAGAGTGTCTGCACGATCTGCGCGTGGCGGTCCGGCGGACGCGCTCATTGCAGCGCGAGCTCAAGAAGGTCTTCCCGAAGAAGGACCTGAAGCACTTCCGCCGCGAGTTTCGCTGGCTCCAACAAGCCACCGGGCCAACGCGTGATCTGGACGTGTACCTGATCGAGTTCGGCGACTTCGCGGAATCGATCCCCGCCGGCCAGCGCCCGCATCTGGACGTGATGCGCGACCTCCTCGAACAGCAACGCGTCGTAACCCGAGCCGAGATGGTCGAGGCGCTCGAATCCGACCGGACGCAGACGATGCTCGCCGACTGGCGCAAGCTGCTCGACCGTCTGCCATCTGCCGCAGTCGGAAACCGGCCCCACGCCGCGCGGCCGATCGGCGATGTCGCCGCACGCCGGATTGACCGCGTCTTCGGCCAGATGGTCACGATGGGCAGCGCGATCGACGACGACAGCCCCCATGCGGCGCTCCACGATCTCCGCAAGAAAGGCAAGGAGCTTCGCTACCTGCTCGAGTTCTTCTCACCGATCTTCCCGGCGGACGTGACGAAGCCGATGGTGCGAAGGCTCAAGAAGCTCCAGGACGTCCTCGGTCGTTTTCAGGACCGCGAGGTCCAGGCCGCGATGATCAGCGAGCTCCGTGCCGAGGTCGGCGATCCGGCCGCGATCTCGGCCATGGACGCGCTGATCAGCGAGCTCCACGACCAGCAGGCTGCGGCGCGCGCGGAGTTCGGTGACCGCTTTGCCGCGTTCGCCGCACCCGAGCAGCGCGCCCTCGCCGCACTGACCTTCCGGCCCGACTAGTCAGTACGCCCGCGTGGGAGGACCCGTCTTGTCGCCCCAGACGACGCGGTACTGCGCACCGCGGCGCAGCGACGTCTTCGAGCGCCAGTAGCCACGGGTGTTCGTCGTCACCGTCTTGAGCTTCGACCAGCGCCGTGCGCCGCGCTTGCGGATCTGGATCACGACGCGCGTGCGCCCCGCCGCAGGCCGCACGTAGCCCCAGAAGCGCACGCGCGAGCCGCGCGCGTCGGCCACCAGCGGCAACCGGAAGCCGTCATAGGCGAGCTTGGCCTTGCCGGTCGAGCCGCGCAGCCCGGACTCGAAGCCCGAGTAGCGCGAGTACTTCGA
>DASSZC010000143.1:0-3958 GCA_035702925.1 Gemmatimonadaceae bacterium
GACGGGGACGCCACTCACCCCGCTCGCCCGCGACCAGATCTTCAACGCTGGATTCCTCCGCTTCCTCGCCGGCGCGAAGGCTGGGGCGAGGACCGCCGCCGATTCACTGCGCGCGCGCCGGCTCGAGCGGCAGGTGCGCGGCGTCGAGCTGCTGTCGTCGCGGGAAAAGCTGATGGCCGGGCTCCCGACCTACGCGACGTACTTCGGGCGCGACATGCTGATGACGGCGCTGATGATGCGGCCGATCTGGCGCGACGAGATGTCGGAGTTCGCGATCGCCAGCGCCCTCCGCAAGCTCGGCCCCGAGGGCGACGTCAGCCACGAGGAGGCGTTAGGCGGCCAGGCGGTGCGCGAGCGGGCGTCGGAGTACGTGGCACTGGACAGCGCCTCGCGCGTGGCACGTGCCGCCGGCCGCAGCGCCGAGGGGGACAGTCTCGCGTCCCGCGCGCACGCGGTGCTCCACGGGCTGCGGGTGACGCGCGAGAACTACCACATGATCGACGACGAGTTCCAGTTCGCCGTCCTCGCCGCGCGCTGGCTCGCCGACTCGACGGTGAGCGCGGCGCACAAGCGCGCATTCCTCCTCGACAGCGCCGATTACGGCGAGCCGCGGCTCGCGCGGCTGCTGCGCGAGCTGGCGCTGGTGTCGCGGCTGACCGCGCCATACGCCGCGGACCCGGTCGCCGCGAAGCTGGTCTCCTTCGCGCGGCGGGACTCGACGTGGGGGTCGGCGAGCTGGCGCGACAGCGGGGTCGGCTACGCGGGGGGCCGCTACGCGATGGACATCAACGCGATCTGGGCGCCACACGCGCTGGCGTCGATCGCCCGCATCCTCGACGAGCTGCATGCCCTCGGCTTCTCGACCGACTCGCTGTCGGCACGGATCCCCGGGCTCGCGGTTGGTGCACCGTTAGGCAACTACGCCCGCGATCACGCCCGCCTCTGGGCGGCGATCGACAGGTGGCGTGGCGCTTCGCGCCACTTCGTCGTGCGACTTTCCCCCGTCGAGGTCTCCTCGCGCGTCGCCGCCCGCCTCGCGGCGATGCCGGCCGCCGAGCGGGATTACTGGACCGCGCTCGTCGCGCGGACGAAGGCCGACCAGGATTCCCTCGAGTTCCTCGCCATCGCGCTCGATGCCGACGGCCGCCCGATCGGAGTCGCGAACACTGACCCGGCGATGCGGCTCTTCCTCGGCGACGTCGCGCCGGCGTCGAGCGCGGCGCCACCGGTTGACTCCCGCGCCGCGGCGCTGCGCGACGTGCGGCTCTTCGTGCGCCCCTACCCGGTCGGGCTGATGATCGCCGAGGTTGGTCCGGTCGTCGCCAACGACGCCTACGCCCCCCCAGCGGTGTGGGAGGCGTTCGTGAAGGACCCGTACCACGGTCCGCGGGTGATCTGGGGACGCGAGGTCAACCTCTTCCTCCTCGGCGCGGCGCGTCGGGCGAGTGAAGGCGACCCCGCGTTCGCCGGCGAGCTCCGCGCGGCGATCGACAGCGTGAGGCGTGCGGTTGCGGCATCGGGGTTCCACAGTGAGCTGTGGAGCTACGAGGTGAGTGGCGGCAGGGTCGTTCCGGCGCGGTACGGCACCAGCGCCGACGTCCAGCTGTGGAGCACGACCGACCTCGCGGTGGAGTACGCGCTGTCGCGGCTGACGCGTTAGGCATGCGGCAGAGGCTGCGTGCGAACGCCGGCTGGGCGCGCGTCCGATGATCTGGCGCGCCCTTGCCGACCTCGTGCTGCTCCTGCACCTCTGCTTCATCCTCTTCGTGATCCTTGGCGGGCTGCTCGCGCTCCGCTGGCCGCGGCTGGCGTCGGTGCACGTCCCGGTCGCGCTCTACGGCGCGCTGATCGAGTTCGCCGGGTTCATCTGCCCGCTGACGCCCCTCGAGAACAACTTCCGCCGCCGCGGCGGAGAGGCGGGATACGAGGGCGGCTTCATCGATCACTACGTGACGGCGACGATCTACCCCCAAGGGCTGACGCGCACCGCGCAGCTGGTGCTCGGCGTCGCGGTGCTCGTCATCAACGGCGTCGTCTACATGATCTGGTGGCGGCGTCGCCGGGCGCGGGCGAACCACTGAGGAACGCTGCGCCTGGGAAGGCCCAACAGGTGAACACGATCACGCGTATTGCGACGGCGCCGGCCACTCGAGGCGGGAAGTCTTAACGGTTGAACGACAATTTCAGGGATCACTACGGATAACTCGGATCGTTCCTGGCGGCGTGCAGAGCTCCTCGTGGCCGACCGAGGCAGTATCTGTGGTGATCCGCAAAATCCCCAAAATCGAAGTTCACCCGTTACGAGTGTCCCGATAGAGTGGCATCCTCGCGGCAGCGAAACCCGCGTGATCCCGCTCCATGCCGTGGCGCCGATCATGCGGCGGAGTTCGGCACCACCCTGCGCGAGGTCCACATGTTCGCCATTCGCTCACCGGCGTTTCCACCAGACGGACCGATCCCCGCGAAGCACACCTGCGACGGCGCCGACGTCTCCCCCGCGCTGAGCTGGACTGATCCGCCCCCGGGGACGCGCTCCTTCGCGCTGATCGTCGACGACCCCGACGCCCCGGATCCCGCGGCGCCGAAGAAGCTGTGGGTGCACTGGATCCGCTACAACATCCCGGCCGACGTGCGCGCGCTCGCCGAGGGGGCGGGAAACTCTGCGCCGTTAGGCGGGGCGCGCGACGCGATCACCGACGCGAAGGCCACCGGATACCACGGGCCCTGCCCGCCGATCGGGCGGCATCGATACTACTTCCACCTCTACGCGCTCGACGCGACGCTCCCCGACCTCGGCGACAAGGCGAAGCGGCGCGAGGTCGATGCCGCGATCGAGAAGCACGTGCTGGCGACCGCCGTCGTGATGGGCACCTACGCCCACCCCGACGGCAAGCGCTGATTCCCTGTCCTGCGTCAGGCCATTCCGACGGCGGGCTGCGGCGCCGCGAGGTGCAGCGAGACCAGCTCGGCGAGGTGCTCGCGGGCGCGTTCGACGATCTCGTCCATCGACGGCGTGGAGGCGAGCATGCGCTCGGCCACCGCGCGGATCTCGGCGGTGCTCGGGATGTGGAGGTGCGGGAGCTCGGCCATGATCTCGGCGGCGAGCTGGCGCGCGACCTTCTCGATCACCGCCCTGCCTAACCGCCGCTCGTTGGTGACGAGGTCCGCCGGCGGCGCGCCGAGGTCGGAGACGATGCGCATCCAGGAGAGCACGGTCAGCGCGTAGAAGGTCGGGTCGAACTCGTACCAGCGGAATCCCTGGCGGGTCGAGCGCTGGTAGGCGTGGTGGTTGTTGTGCCACCCTTCGCCGAGGGTGATCACGGCGAGCCACCAGTTGTTGCGCGAGTCATCGCCGGTGACGTAGCGCTGCTTGCCGTGGACGTGGGCGAGCGAGTTGATGAAGAAGGTGCCGTGGTAGAGCAGCACCGTGCTCCAGACGAAGCCGACGACGAGCGCGGTCCACCCGCCTGACGCGAAGCAGGCGATGCCGAGGATGGTGGCCGGGAGGTAGGGGTGCTTCTCGAGCCAGACCAGCTCCGGGTACTTCGTCAGGTCGGGGATCGCGTCGAAGTCGGTCGTCGCGTAGTTCGGGTGGAAGACCCAACCGACGTGCGAGAAGAAGAAGCCGCGCTGCCGCGGCGAGTGCACGTCCTGCTCGGTGTCGGAGTGCTTGTGGTGGTGGCGGTGAATCGCCGCCCACCAGAGGATGCCGCGCTGCGCCGTGCTCTGGGCGAGGAAGGCGAGGAGGAACTGTCCGACGCGGCTCGTCCTGAAGGTGCGGTGCGAGAAGTAGCGGTGATAGCCGGCGGTGACGCCGAACATGCGCACGAGGTAGAGTACCGCGCAGAGGATCAGCGCGCCCTTCGTGACGCCGGTGAAGAAGGCGGCGAAGGCGGCGAGGTGCACCAGCAGGAAGGGGACCACCTGCGGATAGATGATGTCGTCGTGGAACTCTTCG
>DASSZC010000197.1:0-6941 GCA_035702925.1 Gemmatimonadaceae bacterium
CGAGACGACTTGCACATCGTGCATGCGCACGACCATCGGCGCCGCCCCGGGCTCCGGGCGGATCTCGACCTCGACGACGGGAATCCGCTCATTGCTCGACACCCGGCGCGCGAACTCCGCGCTCAGCGAGTCGGGACGGCGGAGAAAGCGCAGTCGCGTCGTGGCCACCACCTGGTTGCGGAGGTACGGGTTCGGCGCCGTGCTGACCCCGAGCTCGATCGAGCGGGCGCGCATCGCCGGCGCCGCGCCGCTGCCGAAGTCGAAGCCGATCCGGGCGCCGGACACGGTGTCGATCGGCGGGAGGGTGTCGACCGCGTGAATTGTATCGGCCGCGGCGGGAACGGTATCGCCGGCCACTCGCACGGTGTCGAGCGACGGGGCGTGGATCGATGCCGCGGTGATGAGGGCGACTGCGAATGAAACCATGCGACGGTGAGCTGCTGGGAAAAGGTCCGCCCCGCGAGCAGGGAGCGGCGTCTGGTGGAAGATAAGCGGTCCGAGGTCGCGACGACCGCGGAGCGGCGCCATTGTCCGATGCCCGGCGCGCCGATAAGATGGCAATCCCTCGCCAACAAGGACCCCATGTCTCGCCTTCGACTCGACGTCGCGATGACGATCGCTCTCACCGCGGCCTGTCGCTCCGCCCCCGCCCCGGCTGCGGTCGCCTCGGGGCCGTCATCGGTCCAGATCCACACCGGCACGCTCGCGAGCTGCGGCGACCGCGTCGTCTGCGCCCGTGCGGGAAAGCCTCTCTACGTCATCGACGGCGTGATGCTCGACTCGACACAGTTTCCGTCGGCGGACACGACCTCCGACGCGTCGAAGCGCTTCGCGCCGCTCAACCCGTCGGAAATCGACTCCGTCGCGATCGCGAAGGGTGACAGCGCCGTCCGGAAGTACGGCCCGGCGGCGAAGAACGGGGTCATCCTCATCTGGACCAAGCGCGCTGCCGGCAAGGCGCCCCCCGAATAAGCGCCGCCCCGACGCTCGCCGTCGCCATGCCTAACGCTTGGTGACGCGATCCGGCGGCGGGGGCGTGGTGCAACGCGAAGGGCCGGCACGCGGATCGCGTGTCGGCCCTTCGTTTGCGACGAGTGGAGCGTAAGGGGCTCGAACCCTTGACCCCCGCCTTGCAAAGGCGGTGCTCTCCCAGCTGAGCTAACGCCCCATTCCGACTGGTATTCCCTGATGGCGCCCGCGGGCTACCGACGGGAAATATAGTGACGAACGACGTTCCAGAGGAGGAGCAATGACCCCCGATGCCGGAACCGCCGCCCCACCGACCGCCAGTCCGAAGCTGACTGTCCGCTGCCAGTTCTGCCTCACCTGGAACCGGCTCGACGCCAGCCGCGTCGCGGACCGCCCGAAGTGCGGGAAGTGCGCGAAGCCGATCCTGCTCGACCGCCCGCTCAAGCTCGACGACGAGAGCTTCGCCCGCACCGTCGCCGAGTCGCAGGTCCCGGTCTTCGTCGACTTCTACGCCGACTGGTGCGGCCCCTGCAAGATGATGGCGCCATCGGTCGACGCCCTCGCCGCGAAGTACACGGGCAAGGCGATCATCGCCAAGCTCGACACCGACCGGGCCCCCGTGACCGCGCAGCAGTTCAACATCCGCGGCATCCCGACGTCGATCGTCTTCAGCGCCGGAAAGGAAGTGACGCGCGCCTCGGGGGCGCTGCCGCTGCCGCAGCTGGAGGCGATGCTGGCGTCGGCCATTAGCCATTAGCCATTAGCCATTAGCATTGAGCGACGGCGGAACAGCGAAAGGCGGGGGCGAACATCGTTCGGCCCCGCCTTCGCTAACAGCTAACGGCTAATGGCTAACAGCTGCAGTTCCTACTCGTGCGCCGGGATCGGTTCCATCGTCCGCGCGTCCACCGGGACCTGGACTTCATCGCGGTAGGGGCTCGTCAGCATGAACACGCGCAGGCGCGGGAAGGCGTTCATGAAGGCGAAGTAGCAGGTGCCCCAGAGGCCGAGCATGCCGAGTCCGATCGCGATCTCCCAGGGCCCGAAGGGCAGCGCGGTGGTCACGCCGTACAGCGAGGGGTAGACCTCGAGGTAGCGGAGCAGCCAGACGCCGAGCAGCGAGCCGCCCGAGATCACCAGCATCACCGGGTTGTAGATCTTCGCCGCCTTCCCCATCAGCCCGAGGAAGGGGATGGCGAAGACGAGGAAGAGCATGATGAGCGTGACCGGGAGCCAGGCTCCGATGAAGCGGAGCCGCATGAAGTGCGTCTCCTCGCCCATGTTGCCGTACCAGATGACCAGGTACTGGCCGAAGGTCAGGTAGCCCCAGAAGGCGGTGAGCGCGAAGGCGAGCTTGCCGATGTCGTGCAGGTCGACGTCGGTGACCAGGTGCGGGATCGCCAGCTGCGTGCGCCACCAGCGGGTGAGGATCGCCATGCTCGTCATGACGCAGAGCATTCCCCCCATGAAGAACCACCAGCCGTACAGCGTGCTCTGGAAGTGGATGTCGAGCCCCATCGACAGGTCGAAGGCGAGCGCGCACCAGCCGAAGCCGAAGACGAAGGCGAGGACGACGGCCAGCTTGCCCTGCATCGAGTGCGTCGAGTGCAGCTCGCGGCGCTCGTCGCCGAACCCGTCGCGCATCCGCCGGCGAATGCCGGCGGCCCACTTCGCGCCCCACTCGTTGAGGATGCCGACGTCGAGCCGCACGCACGACCAGATGTACCAGATGCTGAGGATCGTCAGCAGCAGGTAGACGCCTAACGTGCGGGCGATGAAGAACGACGGCTGGAACCAGATCGCCTTCTCGTGTACCGCCGGGACCTCGTTGAACCACGGATAGACGTGGCCGCGGCCGACGAGCACGAGCAGCGCGAGGATGATGAACGCCACCGGCATGAAGGCGACGTAGCCCTCGACGAAGCGGATCGTCGACCGCGACCAGCGCGCGGTCGTGATGCGCTGGATCGCGGTGAACATCACCCCCGCCGAGGAGATCACGGCGAAGAAGAGCCAGCTGAAGTGCAGCGCGCGCCAGGCGCGATCGGGGGCGATGAAGACGCCGACGATGAAGGCGATCAACCCGATCGCCGCCAGCGCGAGCGAGGCGCGGGCGGGGAGCGCCGAGACCGGGCGCTCCGAGATCTCGGCGACTTCCTCGCGCGAGAAGAGGTGTCCGTGGCGCGCGCTCACTGGTGCGTCTCCGGCGTTGGGGCCTGTCCAGCACCGGCCGGCGCGGGCGCGGGCCCGGCCGGCGGAGCGGCTTCACCCCGGATGGTGGTGTCGGCGCGCGTCGTGTCGGCGCGGCCGTAGGCCTCGCCGCTGACGCGGCCATCAGGACGAACGTACGGCGATGGGACGGTCGGTCCGGTGCGCGTGTAGCCGGGCACCGTGCGCCCGGTCTGCCCGGGGGTACCGGCCGGCGTCGTCGGGACGGTGACGTTCGCCGCCTGCAGGGCGCGGACGTAGTTCACGACGTCCCAGCGGTCCGTCTCCTCGATGCGGTCGTACGAGGGCATCAGCCCGCGGCCGTTGCGGATGATCCCCCAGATGTAGCCGTCGCTGAAGCCGCGGACGCGGTCGGTGCGCAGGCTCGGCGGGTAGAAGCCGTACTTCGGCCCGGCCACCGGGCCGTCGCCTAACGCTCCGCCACCGGGTGCGGCGGCCGCGCCGCCGGCCAGCCCGTGGCAGACGGCGCAGTTGATCTGGTAGTACTTGCGGCCGTTGTCGAGCGAGCGGGCGTCGGCGGCGACCGGGTTGCGCAGCGCGGCGAGGGTGTCGTCGAGCACCTTGCCGCCGTTGGCGTAGGACGCGACGTAGCCTGGGGCGATCGTCCCGCTCACCGGGACCGACCCCTGCGGGTTGCCGCGGGCGCCGATGGTGTCGGCGGCCGACTGCCAGGGGTCGATGTCCGGCTGGTCCTTGAAATCGGTGAACCAGGAGCAGGCCGACACCGCCGACGCGCCTAACGCGAACACCAGCGCACGGACGAGCCGGCGGCGTGTGGTCTTCATGAAGTGAACCGGGTGAGCCATCTGGTCAGCGGGCACCGCGCACCTCCACGGCACCGTGGCGGCGCATCGTCTCCTCGATGCTCCGCATCTGTTCCTGCGTTCCCTCGGCGAAGATGCCGTAGTTCCCCTGGCTGAACCGCTCGTCGTAGCCGACCGTGGTCACCAGCCGCGGGATGCGCACCAGCGCGAACATGCCGAACACCGTCGACAGCCCACCGATGAGCACCATCACCTCGAAGCCGAAGATCGTGTACGGCACCCACGACGCGATCGCCTTCCCGCCGACGACGAGCGGCCAGTAGTCGGAGCACCAGATCGCGATCCAGAAGCCGAAGGTCGCGCCGAGCATCCCGCCGATCAGCGTGAACTTGCGGACGTTGCTCGGCGGATCGCCGAACGCCTCCTCGAACTCGTGGCGAGGCGTCGGCGTGTAGGCGGTGATCTTGTTGATCTTGTCCGCGCGAAGAGCTCGCACTGTTTCGGTCGCGGCGTCGAGCTCGCGGAACACCCCCATCATTCCCTGCATCAGTGCGCCCCCCCGTGAGCGGTCGCTCCGTGCGACCTGTGCGCATGCAGCATCTTCGGCGGGACGATCTCCTTCACCTCGGAGATGGCGACTACCGGCAGCTGCTTGATGAAGAGCAGGAACCACATGAAGAACCAGCCGAACGACCCGGCGAGGAGCGAGAAGTCGACCCAGCTCGGCGAGTAATGCGTCCACTGCCAGGGCTCGAACTCGTGGCTCAGCGACGGCACGACGATCACGAAGCGCTCGAACCACATGCCGAGGTTGATGAAGATCGACAGGATGAAGAGCCAGATCGTGTTGCGCCGCAGCTTCTGCGAGAAGAGCGAGAGCGGGAGGACCATGTTGCAGATCAGCATGATCCACGCGGCCCACCACCACTGCCCGAAGACGCGGTTCCAGAAGTAGTTCTGCTCGACGGCGTTGCCGCTGTACCACGCCACCCAGAACTCCAGCATGTAGGCGCAGCCGACGACGCACGACGTGAAGAGGCAGAGCTTCGCCGCCGCGTCGATGTGGTTGAGCGTGACGTAGTGCTTCAGGTTGAAGAACTTCCGGATCGGGATGATGATCGTGAAGACCATCCCGATGCCGGAGAAGATCGCGCCGGCGACGAAGTAGGGCGGGAAGATCGTCGCGTGCCACCCCGGCGTCACCGCCATCGCGAAGTCGAAGGAAACGACCGAGTGCACCGAGAGCACGAGCGGCGTGCTGAAGGCGGCGAGGAAGAGATAGGCGCGGGTGAAGTTGCGCCACTCGCGATCGGAGTTCCGCCAGCCGAACGAGAGCACGGCGAGGATCTGCTTGCGGACCGGGTTCTTCTCACGGTCGCGCAGCGTCGCGATGTCGGGGATGAGGCCGACGTAGAGGAAGGTGCTCGAGATCGTGAGGTACGTGAGGATCGCGAACACGTCCCACACCAGCGGGCTCTTGAACTGCGGCCAGATGAGGCGCCAGTTCGGGTACGGGATCAGCCAGAAGAACTTCCACGGCCGCCCGATGTGGATGATCGGGAAGAGCCCCGCCGTCATGACCGCGAACACCGTCATCGCTTCCGCGCATCGATAGATCGTCGTCCTGAAGCCAGCCCGGAAGAGATACAGGATGGCCGAGATCAGCGTACCTGCGTGGCCGATGCCGACCCAGAAGACGAAGGTGATGATGTAGACGCCCCACATCACCGGCGGCGCGTACCCGGCGTTGCCGAGTCCCCAGTAGATCTGGTAGGTCCAGACGCCGGCGCCCCAGAGGAAGAGGAGGACGGCGACGCCTAACGCGCCGAACCAGCCGAAGGTCGGCGCCAGCGTTCCGGCGATCTCGCGGTCGACCTGCTCGTAGTCGCGGACCGCGGGGAGCTGGATGTCCGCCGAGGCGATATTGGTGCGCAGCGGGACCGTCGTCGTGTCGTAGTCGCGGGCGGCCATCAGCGGGCCTCCCCGGCCGTCGCCGGCGCACCGGCGGCGACGACGCTGCCGCCGGGGTGATTGACCTTCTTCAAGTAGACCACCGCGGTGTAGGTGTTCAGCTCTTCGAAGACGTGGTAGGCGCGCCGGTCCTGCGCGAGCCTGGCCACCGTCCACGCCGGATCGGCGGCGTCACCGAATGTGATCGCGCGCGACGGGCAGGCCTGCGCGCACGCCACGGTGAACTCGTCGGGCTGCACTTCGCGCCCCTCGAGCTTCGCGCGATTCTCCGCCTCGCGGATGCGCTGCACGCAGAACGTGCACTTCTCCATGACCCCCTTCCCGCGGACGGTGACGTCCGGGTTGAGCTGCCAGTTCAGCGGCTCGGGGAAGGCGTACTGCCGGCGCGCCGGTTCGCCGTAGCCGAACCAGTTGAAGTAGCGGACCTTGTACGGGCAGTTGTTGCTGCAATAGCGCGTGCCGACGCAGCGGTTGTAGACCTGCACGTTCAGGCCATCCGGCGCGTGGTACGTCGCGTACACCGGGCAAACCGGCTCGCACGGCGCGTTACCGCAGTGCTGGCAGAGCATCGGCGTGAAGCGCGCCTCGAAGTCTTCCGTGAACTGCTCGGATTCCGCGCCCTCGAAGTAGCGCTCGATGCGCAGCCAGTTCATCTCGCGGCCGCGCGTGATGTTGAATCCCGGCTTCGCGACGGCGTAGACGGTGGCGTTCTGCCACGCGGCACCGACCGTCGGGATGTTGTTCTCGGCGTAGCAGGCCGTGACGCAGGCCGAGCAGCCCGTGCAGCGGGCGAGGTCGATCGTCATCGCCCACCGGCGGTTCGCCATCCCCGACCAGTGGTTCGGGGCGTACATCCCCTTCTCCTTGCCCCGATCCTCCGCCGTCGGCGAGCCGAGCTCGCCCTGCGCGTCGGCGGCCACGGGCGAACGCAGCCCCGGCAGGAACTGTCCGGTCGGCTCGCCGGGAATCTCCTCGTGATGCTCGCCGCGCTCACCCTCGGCCTTGCCA
>DASSZC010000472.1:0-4478 GCA_035702925.1 Gemmatimonadaceae bacterium
CGTCGCGGCGTCGTGCTTCGTCTGCGCGTTGTGGCTCGTCGGCGCGCGGCGCGGACGCCGCCGGCCGGGAGCGGTCCGCGCCGGCATCCGCTCCCTTGGCGCCCACGATCTTCAGCACGTCCTCGACGGTCATCCCGTCGAGCACCAGCTCGCTCTCGCCGAGGTCGCGGCGCTGCTCGAGATAGCGGCGAAGCCGCTCGCGCGCGTCCACCGTCAGTTCCCGCTGGCCCGCTTCGCGGCGGCGAGCGACTCGACGCGGTCGAGGATCGCGTCGGCCACCTCGCCCTTCGAGAGCAGGGGGAGCGCTTCGACTCCGCCGCGCGCGTCGAGCAGGGTCACGCGGTTCGTGTCGACGGCGAAGCCCGCGCCCTCCTCGGTCGCGTCGTTGGCGACGACGAGGTCGAGCCGCTTGGCGGCGAGCTTGGCTCGCGCGCCGCTCAGCACGTCGTTCGTCTCGAGCGCGAAGCCGACGATGACCGCGTCCGGACGACGCCGGCCGATCGTCGAGGTGAGGATGTCGTCGGTGGCCACGAGGCGGATCGCGTCGGGCGCCGCGGACTTCTTGATCTTTCGCGGCGCGATCTCGGCGGGGCGGAAATCGGCCGGCGCCGCGGCCATCACGAGCACGTCGGCGTCGCCCAGCGCGGCCGCCACCGCGTCGCGCATCTCGGCGGTGCTCTCCACGCGAACCGTCGTCACGCCCAACGGCGGCGCGACCGAGATCGGGCCGGCGATCAGCGTCACCGCGGCCCCCCGTCGCGAGGCGGCGGCGGCGACGGCGACGCCCATCTTGCCGCTGCTCTGGTTGGAGAGGAATCGCACGGGATCGACGGCTTCGCGCGTCGGGCCGGCGGTGACGACGACACGCAGACCGGTCATCGAGCCGCGTCCCTCGAGCAGCCGGCCGACGTGCGCCACGACGTCCTCGGGCTCGGGCATCCGTCCCGGTCCGCTTCCCTCCCCCACGGCGAGCGGTCCGTCGTCCGGGTCCACGACCGTGTAGCCGATCTCGCGGAGGTGTGCGGCGTTGAGCGCCGTCTGCGGATGCGCCCACATGCGGTCGTTCATCGCCGGCACGAGCAAGACGGGAGCGTCGGTCGCCAGCAGGCAGGCCGTGAGCAGGTCGTCGGCGCGCCCGTGGGCCGCGCGCGCCATGAAGTCGGCGGTCGCCGGCGCCACCACGAGCGCGCTCGCTCCGCGCGCCAGGCGGATGTGATCGAGCGCGTGCCCGGGCGCGAACATGTCGCCGTGCACGGCGCGCCCCGTCACCGCTTCGAAGGTGATCGGGCCGACGAACTCGCGGCCGCCGCGCGTCAGGACGACGTCCACCTCGGCGCCCGCCTGCGTGAGCAGCCGGGCGACCGAGATCGACTTGTAGCAGGCGATCCCCCCGGTGACGCCGAGGAGGATGCGACGGCCGGCGAAGGGGCGCATGGGGTAGGAGCTAGAAGGGCGGAATGAGAAATGAGGAATGAGGAATGAGGCACGGGATGCTACTGGTGGCCGGCAGGGCGCCTCGAAGCCTCCCGTCCCTCATTCCTCATTCCTGTCGTGTCCCTATTCTCCCCGCCGCCGCGGGATGACGCGGTAGTTGATCTCGCCCGAGGAGAGCTCCTCGAGGGCGCGCGTCGTCAGCTTCTTCTCGCGCGACGACGAGCGGTCGCGGGGGAACTCGTTGAGGACGCGGGCGAACTTCGACGCGACGAGCACGCCGAGATACTTGTTGGCCGCGTGCTTCGCGACCTCGACCGGGGTAAAGACTCGCATCGAATTCTCTCTATGCCTGAGGGTACTTGTCCAACTGCTTCTCCATCTCGACGACCAGCCGTCCGACCTGCGCTTCGAGATCGCGCAGCCGCTCGTGCCGCACGCTCTCGGCGTCGATGATCGACGACACGCTGGCGATCGCCTCTTCCAGATCGTCGTTCACCACCACGTAGTGATACCGCCCCACCGCCTTCAGCTCGGCGAGCGCCGAGCGCAGGCGGCGCGCCAGCGATCCGGCGTCCTCGCTCTTGCGCTGCGTGAGACGCGCGACCAGCACCTCCGCCGACGGCGGCAGGATGAACACCGGCACCGAGTCGGGGAACGCCGCCGTGAACTGCTCGGCGCCCTGCACGTCGATGTCCATCAGGACGTGCTGCCCGCCGTCGAGCACGCGCTCGACCTCGCGCCGCAGCGTCCCGTACAACCGTCCGTGCACGTCCGCCCACTCGGCGAACTCTCCCCGCTCGACGCGCGACATGAACTCGCCGTGCGAGAGAAAGAAGTAGTCCTGTCCGTCCACCTCTCCCTGCCGCGGCAGCCGCGTCGTGCACGACACCGAGTAGCCGACGTCCTCCCGCCGCGCCAGCAGCTCGCGGGCGATTCGCGTCTTGCCACCGCCGGAGGGCGCCGAGAGGATCACCGGAAAGGGCGACGAGGCGCCGCTCATTCCAGGTTCTCCACCTGCTCCCGGATCCGCTCCAGCTCTTCCTTGATCGCCACGACGTCGCCGAGCATGGCGGCGTCGTTGGCCTTGCTGCCCGTCGTGTTCGCCTCGCGCAGCATCTCCTGGAGGAGAAAGCCGAGCCGCTTTCCCACCGGCTCGCCGGCGTCGCTGCGCAGCAGCTGCCGGAAGGCCGCGATGTGCGAGCGAAAGCGGTCGAGCTCCTCGTGGACGTCGAGACGGTCGGCGAGGAACGCGATCTCCTGCGCCAGCCGCTGCTCGTCCACCGCCAGGCCGTTCACCAGCTCCCGCACCGACTCGCGCAACCGGTCGCGCTGCTCCACCACGCGCACCGGCGCGCGGACCTCGATGCGCGCCAGCGCGTCCTCCACCACCTGCACCCGGTCGAGCAGGAACTGCGCGAGCCGGCGCCCCTCGTCGAGCCGCATGACGCCCAGCGCGTCGGCGGCCTGCTCGACGAGCGCGACCAGCTCGGCGGCGCTCCCCGTCTGCTCCTCGGTCACGTCGCTCGTGGCGGAGGCGAAGACGTCGGGCATCCGCAGCACGGTGGCGACGTCGAGATCCCCCGAGAGGCCGAAGCGCGCCTGCAGTGCCCGCAACTGGTCGACGTAGGCGCCGAAGCGCGACTCGTCGATCAGCGACGCCGCTCTGGCATCGCGCTCGACGCGAACCCCGACCGAGACGTGCCCGCGCGCGATCCGCTGCCGGAGCGCTTCGCGCACCTCGGCCTCGAACCGGGCGAACGCCCCCGGAAGCTTGATGCTGGGATTGAAGAACCGGTGGTTGACCGTTCGCAGCTCGACCGAGACGCGTGCGTTCCCCACTCGCCCCTCGGCGGCCCCGAACCCCGTCATGCTACGTATCATGAATAGTCAGCTAAGTTACGCAGCGACAACGATATTGTCAATTCGCAAAGTCCCATCTCACGCCGTAGAAGTTGACCGTGCGCGGCATCTCGAAGCCCGGCACCTGCTGGTACTGGTAGCCCAGCGCGTTGCGGAGCTGGTAGGAGAGGGTCGCGTTGACGATGCGGATCTCGAGCAGCGCGCCCAGCACCTTGCTCGACGCCGTCACCTCCGGCGCCACCTCGGTCTGATCCGCGACGAGCGCGGGGAAGAAGCCCGCCGAGCGGTAGTCGAAGATCCCGCCCAGCTTGAAGCTGAAGTGGCCGCTCGGGAAACGACGCAGCCAGCGCGTGCTGATGCCGAGCTCCGTCCGCGCTTCCTGGCGCGGGAGGTAGAACGCCGCGTCCTTCCACTGGATGCCGTAGGCGTCGGCGTAGAGGATGCGGAGGAAGCGTCCCCGCGCCGAAGCGAATATTCCGGTCGAGCGCGGGAGCAGGATCGTCGCGAAGCTCGGGTCGAGCGCTGTCGGCGCGCGCAGCAGCGCCGTGTCACGGACGATCGCGCCCCCTCCCACCCACAGTCCGCCGAGGCGGATCGCGCCCTCCCCGCGTACGGTCACCGATCGGGGGCGCCCCGTCGCCCCGTCCGGCCTGACGACGCTGGCCGCTCCCGTGAACGCGAGGAAGCGCAGCGGCGCCAGGCGCACGATCGCGTCGCCGCGCAGCGTCGAGTCGATCGCGTCGCGCTCGGCGAACAGCGAGAGGCCGCCGAAGCGCTGGTCCACGCTCGCGCGGGCCGAGCCGCCGGCGTAGTACTTCCCCTGGAAGGCGCGTACGCGGCCCGTGGCGCTCAGTCGCAGGATGCCGCGGGTGACGCCCGCCGCGGCGACGTACTGTCCCTCGTAGCGCGTCGTGTCTGCGGTGTCGGCCGCGAAGATCCCGCTCGCGCTTCGCGTCGGCGAGGTCTCGCGAAAGTCGAGCGCGCCCGCGGTGAGCTGGACCCACCCCCCGCGCTCCGGATCGCCATAGGCGGCGCGCACGTACGCCGGCGTCCGGCGCGACTCGAGGCCGGGCAGCCGGAGGGCGGACGTGGGGTCGAGGCGATCGCCGCGCGCGCGAGTCGAGCGGAGCGAGAACAGCTCCACGCTCCAGCGGCCGCGGGCCACTCCGGTGCGCCCGGCGATC
>DASSZC010000534.1:0-2221 GCA_035702925.1 Gemmatimonadaceae bacterium
ACCCTACGCCGGCACCGTGATCGCCCCGCCAATCGACGCGGAGCCCTGCGCCGCTGCCATCGCCGATCTGCCCCCTGGCGGGCGATCGGCTAGAATGAAGGAGCGGGAGAGGCTGCGCCAGACTGCAGGGTCGCCTTGAACGGACTCTACGCCAGCCTTAAGATTCCCTGCTTCGTCCCCTCACAAGTCGACTCTGAATGCCAACCTACGAATATCGCTGCCCCGAGGGGCACGAGTTCGAGAAATTCTTCCGCACGATCTCCGGTGCCCCGGTGTCGGTGAACTGTCCGACCTGCGGCGCGGTCGCCGAGCGGCAGCTCTCCGGTGGCGCGGGGCTGCTGTTCAAGGGGTCGGGGTTCTACCTCACGGACTACGGGAAGAACGCGCACGCGACCAAGGGGCCGAAGGCCGCGCCCTCCGACAGTGGGACCGGCGCGGCGACCAATGGGTCACCCGGCGACTCGAAGGGTAGCACGGGATCGACGTCGGGCAGCACGTCGGAATCGTCCGGGTCTGGTAAACCCGCAGGGGGCCAGAGCGGCGGAGGAAGTGGGACGAGCGGCGGCTCCTCGAGCGGCGGCTCCTCGAGCGGCAGCTCCTCGAGCAGCAGCTCCTCGAGCAGCGGCGGCTCCGGCGGCGGCTCGTCGAGCAGCAGCACGTCCAGCGGCAAGCCGGGCAAGAAGGAATGAGCGCTGCCGACCGGATCCGCGGCGAGCTCACGCGCGCCGCGCGCGCCCTCGGTGCGCCCAGCGAAGTCGAACCGGTGCTCGAGCGCCCGCGCGATCCGCAGTTCGGCGAGTGGGCGACCAACCTCGCGATGACCCTCGCCCGCCCGCTGAAGAAGTCGCCGCGCGACGTCGCGAACTCCCTCATCGCGGCGATGGACCTCCGCGCCGCCGGGGTCTCCGCCGCCGAGATCGCGGGGCCGGGATTCATCAACTTCCGCATCGCCGCCGCCGACCTCGCCGCCGGGCTGCCGGCAATAGTAGCAGAGGGTACTAATTTCGGCCGCCGCGCCACCGGCGAGGGGCGCGCGGTCAACGTCGAATTCGTCTCCGCCAACCCGACCGGCCCCCTCCACGTCGGCCACGGCCGGCAGGCCGCGTTAGGCGACGCGATCGCCGCGCTCCTCGAGTGGACGGGGTGGAAGGTGTCGCGCGAGTTCTACTACAACGACGCCGGCGTCCAGATCGCCAACCTCGCGCTCAGCGTCCAGGCCCGCGTCGCGCAGGGCGCGGGGCGCGACGTCGGGATCCCCGAAGGGGGATACCATGGTGAGTACATCCGCGAGATCGCCGCGCGCTACGTCGCCGAGCATCCCGAGGACGCGGGCGGCGCCGACCTCGACGCGATCCGCCGCTTCGCGGTGCAGGCGCTCCGCCGCGAGCAGGACCTCGACCTCCAGGCGTTCGGGGTGAAGTTCGACACGTACTTCCTCGAGAGCTCGCTCTACTCGGACGGAAAGGTCGAGAAGACGGTCGAGGCGCTGGGGAAGGCGGGAGCGACGTACGAGAAGGACGACGCGCTCTGGCTGTGCACGACGAAGTTCGGCGACGACAAGGACCGCGTCATGCGGAAGCGCGACGGGACGTACACCTATTTCCTCCCCGACGTCGCCTATCACGTCACGAAGTGGGAGCGCGGCTTCCGGCGGGCGATCAACGTCCAGGGCGCCGACCACCACAGCACGGTGACGCGCGTCCGCGCCGGGCTCCAGGCGTTAGGCATCGGCGTCCCCGAAGGCTACCCGGACTACGTGCTGCACCAGATGGTGACGGTGATGCGCGGCGGCGAGGAGATGAAGATCTCGAAGCGCGCCGGCAGCTACGTCACGGTGCGCGACCTCATCGACGAGGTCGGGCGCGACGCGGTCCGCTACTTCTTCCTGATGCGGAAGGGCGACTCGCAGCTCGTCTTCGACATCGACCTCGCGCGGTCGCAGAGCGAGGAAAACCCGGTCTACTACATCCAGATGGCGCACGCCCGCCTCGCCGGGATCTTCCGTGTCGGCGAAATCGACGTGCACTCGGTGACCGGAGATGGTGTCGACTTCGCGATCCTCTCCCTCCCCGAGGAGCAGGAGCTGGTGAAGGCGCTGCTCGACTTCCCGGCGCTCGTCGCCGGGGCGGCCGAGTCGCTCGAGCCGCACCGCATCGCCTCGTACCTGCTCGAGACGGCGCGCAAGATTCATCTCTGGTACCACAAGGCACACGTCCTCAAT
>DASSZC010000080.1:0-2970 GCA_035702925.1 Gemmatimonadaceae bacterium
GCAGGCGAATGCCCACGGCGGGTTTTGGGCGCGCAACCCGCGGCCAAAACTTTTAATTAAAAGTCGCAACGCCGGTGGCGTTGCTCCTGCCACTACCGCCCCGCGCAACTGCGACGGCGGTAATCTTCCTTCCCTGCGTTCAGCTCCTTCGTCTGTCAAACAGCTGCCACCGCCCAGCGGTCGATCGCACAGGCCCGGAGGGAATCGAACCCCCAACCGCCGGTTTTGGAGACCGGTGCTCTACCAATTGAGCTACGGACCTACTCCGGGTTCGAGCCTCGCGGCTCGACCGTACCTCGTGCCAAGGGTGACCGACGGGAATTGAACCCGCAACCCCCGGAGCCACAGTCCGGTGCTCTGACCAATTGAGCTACGGTCACCATGCGGCCGGATCGTCTGCACGCTCCAGCCCCCGTACCGCCCCCGCCCTGGTCGGCGGAGACCTGCATTCTAACCGAGACCGCCTGGCATTTCAACTGGCGCAGGCTTCGCACGCGTGGAGCAGGAGCAACGCCATCGGCGTTGCGACTCCCAACAAAAGCGCAGTTGGTGCTGGCTTCGCCAGCATCAACTGCTGGCGAAGCCAGCACCAACTACTTCGCCCGATCCATGTACTCGCCGGTCGTCGGATTGACGCGGATCTTCTCGCCGGTGCTGATGAACTCCGGCACGTTCACCGTCACCCCGTTCTCCAGCTTCGCCGGCTTGCTCGACGCGTTCTTCGTCGCCGTCTTCATCACCGGCGCCGTTTCCACGATCTCCAGCGTCATCGTGTTCGGCAGCCGGATCCCGATCGCCTTCCCCTCGAAGAACTCGGCCTGGATCTTCATCCCCGGCTGCATCCACTGCGCGTTGTCGCCGAGCGCCTCGTCGTCCATCTCGATCTGGTCGTAGTTCTCGGTGTTCATGAAGTGGTACGTGTCACCACCCTTGTACATGAACTCGAGGTCGTGTGTTTCCATGAACGCCGGCTCGACGGTGTCGGCCGCGCGGAAACGATGCTCGAAGCTCGACCCGCTCTTCAGGTTCTTCAGTTTCGCCTGCACCATCGCGCGCAGGTTGCCCGGCGTGTGATGCCGGAACTCGATGATGCGGCACGGCTGGCCGTCGAATACGAGGACCATGCCGCGGCGGATCTGCGTGGCAGGAATCGCCATAAGAAGACGCTGAAGTTTGGAGTAAGACTGGACGGCGGCGGAGCGCCGCTGGCAAACGCTGCTGGCAGCGACCGTAAGTCGCTGCCAGCCTTGAAGATTAAGCGATCGAGGGGGGTCCACGCAACTATCCCGCCGCCACGGGCGCGCCGGGGCGCTCCCCAGCCCCGCCACGCGCCCCCCTCGCCCTACAGGTAGCGCTCCCGGATCACCGCCACATGATGCCGCTCGTGCCCGGCGATGATCCAGGCCAGCGCCCGCACGCTCACCGACTTCCCGCTCGCCGTCCCCACCCTCGCCCACGCCTCGGCGGGCAGCCCCGCGAGCATCGCCACCGTGGCCCGGCGCGTCGCGTCGAGCTCCGCGAGCAGCGAGTCCATCGTTCGCGCATTCGCCCCGGCCATCGGGGTCCACGCGTTCTCGTCGAAGCTCGCCAGCGGCGTCGTGTCCCCGCGCGCGATCCGCAGCGCGCGATACGCCATCACCCGCTCCGTGTCGGCCATGTGCAGCACGACGTCGCGGATGCTCCACTTCCCCGGCGCATACCCGCTCGTCGTCCGCGATGGCTCGACCCCGGAGAGCAGCGTCAGTGTCTCCGCGAGCTGGTCGCGAATGGTCGCGACGACATCCCCCGGCGGCACTCGCTTGACGTAGCCCGCGTAGAATTCCGCATACTCGCCCGCGCCCGGCGCGGTGCTGCGCTCCTTCGTGGCTGTCATCGCGATGCGCTCCGTTCAGTGGGTGGCGGTGGTCAGCAGCGGCCGCTTCACGAGCGCGGAGTAGATGGTCCGCGCGACGATCCGCGCCCCGGCACGGTTCGGGTGAATCCCATCCTCCTGGTTCAGCGACGGTACCCCGGCGACGCCGTCGAGCAGGAAGGGGACGAGCTCGACGCCGTTCTTTCTCGCCAGCTCAGGATACATCGCGCGAAACCCGCGCGTATACCCATCGCCAAGGTTCGGCGGCGCCTCCATCTGGACGAGGAGCACTCGTGTCGCTGGCTGCCTCGCGCGGATGCGATCGAGGATGGTCTGGATGTTATCGCGCGCCGCAGCCACCGACAGGCCGCGCAGCCCGTCATTCGCTCCCGTCTCGAGGACGATCACGTCGGCGGGCTGCCGAAGCACCCAGTCGATCCGCGTCCGTGCCCCCGCCGAGGTCTCGCCGCTCACCCCCGCGTTGATGACGCGCGCCGGGTGTCCCGCCGAGTCGAGCATCCGGCCGACCACCGCGGGAAAGGCATTCGCCGGATCGAGCCCAAGACCCGCCGTCAGGCTCGTGCCGATGAAGAGGATCGTCGGCTCCGCCGCGGTCGCGGCGGCCGACGGCTGTCGGGCGTTGCGGGGCTCCGGTTCCGGGGCGAGACTCCGGTCGTCGTTTCGCGCCGCCGTCACCGCGGGAAGCGTGTCCGTCGTGCCGTCGGCGGGCACCTCCCGCGTGCAGCCGGGCAGCACCGGGAGCGACGACAGCGCGAGCGACAGCAGCATCGCGCGACCGAGCCGGCGCTCCGCCGATTCGCCAACCAGCTTTCGTCCCGACATGCTTGAAGCTCGCTCCCTGACCAAGGAATATCCCAGCGGCGACCAGCGCCTAACGGTGCTGCGCGACGTGTCGTTCGTGATCCCCGACGGCGCGCGTGTCGCGATCGTCGGGCCTTCCGGCAGCGGCAAGACCACCCTCCTCGGGCTGCTGGCCGGGCTTGATACACCGACCTCGGGCAAGGTGCTCCTCGACGGCGGCGACCTGAGCGCGCTCGACGAGGATGCCCGCGCTCGCGTGCGTGGCGAGAAAGTTGGGTTCGTGTTCCAGAGCTTTC
>DASSZC010000249.1:0-2723 GCA_035702925.1 Gemmatimonadaceae bacterium
TCGGCGCTGCTCCAGTCGCACCGGGCTGGCAGGTCCCGACTCCCGCGCTCGTCGCGATCATCGCTGCCTTCATCATCGCCAACTACGCGTATCAGGGCGCACAGCCCTTCTACAACGCGATGCTCCCCGAGCTGGCGCCGCTGCGCGAGCAGGGCCGCCTCTCCGGGCTCGGCACCGCACTCGGCTACGTCGGGTCGATCTCCGGGGTCGTCCTCGTCTCGGGCTTCTTCAGCGGATCGATCGCCGGCATCGTCCCGATTCCCCCCGGGGTGCTCAGGACGATCCGGACGATCATCCCGTTCACGAGCCATGCTGGGCGCGTCAGCACCTTCGTGCCGACCGCGCTCCTGTTCCTGCTCTTCACCGTGCCGCTGATGATCTGGTGCCGCGATCATCTCGCCGGTACCGTGCAGCGCACACGCATTCGCTGGCGCGAGGCATTCGCCGAGGTCGCGCACACCATTCGCGACGCTCGCAAGCATCCCGGCGCACTTCGCTTCATCCTCGCGTCCTTCCTCTACCAGGACGCGATGGGGACGATCATCAGCTACATGGCGCTGTACGCGGTCGTCGCCATGGGCTTCGCGAAGGGGACGGAGCAGAAGCTCTTCCTCGTGCTCACCATCCCGGCGGTCGTCGGCGCCTACATCTGCGGGATCCTCACCGACCGCATCGGACCGAAGAAGACGCTGATGCTCGTGATCGCGGCGTGGGTCGTGCTCCTGACCGCGATGATCCTCGCGCCATCGCAGCAGGCGTTCTGGATCGTCGGTTTCATGATCGGCCTGATCTACGGCGGCGTCAGCACCGCCGAGCGCCCACTGCTGCTCAGCCTCGTTCCCGACGTCGAGGCCGGTCGCTACTTCGGCTTGATGGTCCTCTCGGCGCGCGCCGCGGCGGTGCTCGGTCCCTTCGTCTGGGCGTTCGCGGTCGACGGGCTCACCCCGCACTTCGGTACCGGCGTCGCCTACCGTGCCGCGGTCGGCAGCGTCGCGGTGGCGATGGTCCTCGCGCTCTTCATCCTGCGGAAGGTGCCCGACACCTTCGGCATCGCCAGGGCACGCTGATGCTCTACGCGCTGATGCGACGTCTCGCGCGGATCGCGCTGCGGTGGTACTACCGCGACGTCGAGATCATCGGCGCGGAACGGGTGCCGAGGGACACGCCGCTGCTGATCGTCGCGAACCACCCGAACGCGATGGTCGACCCGATGCTGGTGGCAACTTCGATCTCCCGTCGCGTGACCTTCACCGGCAAGGCGACGCTGTTCGAGAATCCCTTCCTTCGCGCCTTCCTCGGCGCGGTCGGGGTGGTGCCCCTGCGCCGGGCGAGCGACGAGCGCGCGCGTCGTCAGGCAGGTGGCGCTCCCGACCCCAGGCGCAACGAGGAAGCGTTCCGGGCGGTCATCGGCGCGCTCGGCGCCAGGCGGGCGGTGCTCATCTTTCCCGAGGGAAAGAGCCACGACGAACCGTCGATCGCGCCGCTGAAGACAGGTACCGCGCGGATGGCGCTCCAGGCGCGGGCCGCGGGGGTCGGCGAGCTCTCGATCCTCCCGATCGGCTTCGTCTTCGAGAACAAGAGCCAACCGCGCACGCGCATCCTCGTCGAGGTCGGCGAGCCGATCGCGCTCGACGACTGGTCCGGCGCCGGCGCGGCGGACGCGGTCGACCGGCTGACCGGGGAGATCGACCGCCGGCTGCGCGCGGTGACGATGAACTTCGACACCGCGGCGGCCGCCGCCGAGACGGCGCGCGTCGGCGCCCTCCTCGCCCCCGAAGGCGCCGGAGCGTTAGGCGGCGGCGTCAGCTGGGCCGAGGTCGTCGCCGTCACCCGTCGGGTCGACAGCGCGCGCCGCGTCCTCGAGCGCGCCGTCGCGGCGGGTGGCGAGCTCGCACGCCGTGCCGACCGGCTGCGCGCCGAGGTGAGCGCGGCCGAACAGGTCGCGGCCCGCGAAGGGTTGGATCTCCGCGATGCGGGGATCGACACCAGCGTCGGCTCGGGGGCCGCATTCGTTGCGCGCGAGGGTGCGATCACGACGATCGCGGCGCCCTTCGCCGTCATCGGGCGGATCATCCACTGGCCAGCTGTGACGATCGCCCGCACCCTCGCCCGCCGCTGGAGCGAATCGGGGGCCGATCCGGCGATGCAGACGCTGCTCGTCGGTGCCCCCCTCGTCCTGGTGACGTGGGCGGCGATCACGGCGATCGCCTGGCACTTCGCTGGTGCGGCGATCGCGCTCGTCACGCTGGCCGCGCTTCCATTGCTCGCCGAGTGCGACTTCGCGCTCCGCGACCGTGCGGCGCGCGCGCGGGCGCGGCTGCGGGCCTACCTGCGGTTCCGGCGCGAGCCCGCCCTGCAGCAAACCCTGGTCGGCGCGATCTCCGCCGCCCGCGACGAGGCGGCGGAGCTCGAGCGGCAGCTGCTCACCGGCAACGCCGCCTAACGCTCCGGCGGGGTGGCCAGCGTCGCGCGCGGCGGGAGGTAGGCGCCGACGAGGTCCCAGTGCCATGCGTCGCGCCGCACCCCGGTGCGCGGGTCCTTCAGCGGCTTGAACTGGAGCCGGTCCGCCGGGATCCCGATGGCGCGGCCGTATTCGAGGAGCAGCTCGCGATCGACGGAGACGAGATGCGCCATCGGCCGTCCCTTCCAGACGTGCCGATGCAGCCAGAGCCCACCATCCATGGCGTGGACCATCCCCGCGCGCCGATCGGTGAACTCACGGT
>DASSZC010000128.1:0-2695 GCA_035702925.1 Gemmatimonadaceae bacterium
CGCTCGGCGCCACCTACGTCGGACTCGCCTGGTACCCGCACCAGGGCGCGTTCACCGAGGCCGATGCGCGCCGTGCGGTCGCGGACTTCAACCAGTTCGGGCGCACGATGAAGGACGCGGGACTCTCCTTCTTCTACCACAACCACGGCTTCGAGTTCGTGCCTCACGGCGACGGCACCCTCCTCGACCTCATCATCCGTGAGACCGATCCCGCGCTCGTCCACTTCGAGATGGACGTCCTCTGGACCTGGCTGCCGAACGTCGATCCGGCGGCGCTGATCCGGAAGCATCCCGGCCGCTTCAAGCTGATGCACATCAAGGACATGAAGCCGGGGATCGCCCGCGGCTCGCTCTCCGGTGGACTCCCCGACGACCAGCAGGCGGCCATCGGCGAGGGGCAGGTGAACTGGGCCGCGGTCATGGCCGCCGCGCAGCGGGACGGCTTCGAGTACTACTACCTCGAGGACGAGACGCCGGACCCGATGACCAACGTCCCGAAGAGCATCAGCTATCTCGAGCGACTGAAGTACTGATCGGGCCGCGTCGGGCGAGGAACCTCGGAGGCGTGGAAGACACGCGCGCTGTTGGGTATCATCGGTTGATGCCCACACTCCATCCACGCCTCACGCTCGCTACCACCGCGAGCTGCCTCGCCGCCGCGGTCGCGGCCATGATCGCCCCCCCGCGCCTCGCCGCGCAGGGCACCGACTCCACCGCGCGGCGCGACACCAGCGCCGCGCACCGCCTCGAGACGGTTGTCGTCACCGCCGAGCGGCGGAGCGCACCCCTCGCCTCGAGCGCGGCGGCGGTCACCCGGCTCTCCGCCGCCGACCTCCGCCGGCTACCGGTGACTACCGTCGCCGGCGCCCTCGAGCTCGTGCCGGGGATGGTCGTCCTCCACTCCGACGCGCTCGGCGACGCGCCGCGGCTCGCCATCCGCGGCTTCTATGGCGGAGGGGAGACGGAGTACGTGACGGTGCTCCTCGATGGCGTGCCCCTCACCGGGATGGCGACCGGACAGGTGAACTGGGACCTCGTTCCCCTCGCCGCGCTCGACGCGATCGAGATCGTGCGCGGCGGATCGTCCGCGGCGTACGGCGACGCGGCGATCGGTGGGGTGGTGAACCTGATCACCCGTCCGGCATCGGGCGAGCGTGCACACGAGGCGTGGCGCGTCGAGGGGGGAGAGCTCGGCACCTTCCGCGCCGGTGTCGCGTCAGGCGCGAACGTCGGAAGCCACGCCGGCTCGGTGTTCGCCAACGTTCGGCAGTCGGACGGCTATCGCGCGCACGAGCACCATCGCTCGGGAACGATCGGCGCCTCGCTCGAGCTGCTGCATGGCGAGCGCGGCTCGCTCGCCATCTCCGCCCTCGAGCACGCGCGGCGCTTCGACGATCCCGGTCCGCTCACCGACGCCGAGCTCGCCGCGTCACGAACCGCGGCGTCCCCGCTCTTCCGCTTCGACGACACGAGGGAGCACGTGCACCGCCTTACGCTCGACGGCTCGGCGCGCGTGTGGGGCCCATCGCGAGTGCGCGGCTACCTGACGGGTGAGCGCGCGACCAGCGACGCACTGCGCACGACTCCCCTCTCCGCCGATTTCGCCGATGCGCAGGCGCGATACCTCGGTGTCTCGCGCCTCATCGGTTCGCTCCAGCTCGAGACCGCGGGAACGCTGGCCGGCCTCGCCAACCGTTTGGTCGTCGGCGCCGACATGTCGCTCGGGACGCTTACCTCCAGCTACCGGCCCGTGGCCACCGGCGACTCGGCGGCGTTCGCCAGCGCGAGCGGGGCGAAGGGCCAGGTCAGCGCGCGCGGCCGCGGCCAGCGGGAGAGCGTTGCCGCGTTCGCCAACTGGGAGGCATCACCCACCGACGCCCTGCGCCTGACGTTAGGCAGCCGGATCGACGGGATCGGCGATCGCTTCGTCCCGCGCGCGCCGAGCAGGGGGGAAGGATTCCATTCGTGGCACGTCGCGGTCAGCCCGCGAGCGGGGGCGAACCTGCGCTGGATCGACGGCCCGCTGCAGACCGGTCACGTCTATGTCACGGCCGGCCGCTCCTTCAAGGCGCCGACCATCGACCAGCTCTTCGACCAGCGCGCGATCCCGATCCCGTTCCCGCCTTACGCGGTCACGACCTCGAACCCCGAGCTCGACCCGCAGTACGGCAGCAGCATCGAGGCGGGGCTGTACCACCGGGTCGCGCTCATCCCCGATCGCGTGCAGGTGCGCCTCGCGCTCTCCGCCTACCAGATGGACATGCGCAACGAGCTGGACTTCGACCTCCAGCAGTTCCGCTACGTGAACATCGGCCGCAGCCGGCACCGCGGACTCGAGACCGGTCTCACCGTCGACGCACCGCGGGCGACGAGTGCCTTCGTCAACTACACCCGCCAGGACGCGACCTCGCGGCTCGGCGACAACGCGGGAAAGCAGCTCAAGGCGATCCCGCGCGACAGCTGGGCGTTAGGCCTCACGCGCGTCCCGGCGCACGGACTGGGTGTCGCCCTGACCTCGACGACGCTGTCGCACACATGGCTCGACGACGCGAACACCCGTCCCCTCGCCTCCTCGACGCGCATCGACGCCCGGGTGTCGTATCCAATCGCCGGGATCCGGCTCAGCGTCGATGTCCGCAACCTCTTCGATCGCGAGTACAGCACCACCGGCTATCCCGATCCGGCGGGGAGCGGG
>DASSZC010000081.1:0-10312 GCA_035702925.1 Gemmatimonadaceae bacterium
ATGTGAGCAGGCGGTGCTCGGCTGGATGCCGAGGTGTATCCCGACGAGCGCATCGCGCGCCTGATCGTGGAGAATTTCATCCCCGCCCGCGTCCACGTGAAGGACCAGGCGGCGGACTTCAAGCGCTTCGGGGAGCGCTACAATGCGCCGTGGACGCCGACGACCATCTTCCTCGACCCCGACGGCGTCGAGCGGCACCGGGTCGAGGGGTTCCTGCCTAACGACGACTTCCTCGCCCAGCTGACCGTCGGCCTCGGCCAGCTCGCCTTCAGGGGCGGGGACTTCGCCGCGTCCGAGCGCTGGTTCCAGCGCGTCGTCGACACCCTCCCGAAGACCGACGCCGCCCCCGAGGCCCAGTACTGGGCGGGTGTTTCGCGCTACAAGGCGACCGGCGACGGCGCCGCGTTAGGCGCGACGGCGAAGGCCTTCAGCGAGCGATACCAGGACACCCCCTGGGCGAAGAAGGCGTCGGTCTGGAAGTGAAGCTGTTAGCCATTAGCCGTTAGCTGTCAGCGAAGGCGTTTACCGCAGTCGCTGACAGCTAACGGCTAACAGCTAACGGCTTGTTGTGAACCCCGGCTTCAGCACGATCTTGTTGCACTCGTCGTCCTTGTGCGTGAAGATGTCGAAGCCGGACGGCGCGTCCTCGAGGCTCATCGTGTGCGAGATGACGAAGCTCGGGTCGATCTCCCCGTTCTGGATCCGCTCGAGGAGGGGCTGCATGTAGCGGTGGACGTGGCACTGGCCGGTCCTGATCGTGAGCGACCGGTTCATCAGCGAGCCTAACGGGAACTTGTCGGCGAAGCCGCTGTAGACGCCGATGATCGAGACCGTCCCGCCGTTCGCGCAGGTCATGATCGCCTGGCGGAGCGCGGCGATGCGGTCGTTCTCCAGCCGCATCGACTGCTTCGCCTTGTCGTAGAGCCCGTGCACCCCCGGCGCGTGCGACTCGAGGCCGACCGCGTCGATGCAGGCATCGGGGCCGCGGCCACCGGTCAGCTCCTTCAGCGCCTCGATGACGCTCGTCTCCTCGTAGTTGATCGTCACGTCCGCGCCCGCCTTGTCTCGCGCGCGCTGCAGCCGGTACGGGAAGCGGTCGATCGCGATCACCCGCTCGGCGCCGAGCAGCTTGGCGCTGGCGATCGCGAACTGGCCGACCGGGCCGCACCCCCACACCGCGATCGTGTCCCCCGGCTTGATGCCGCACATCTCGGCGCCCATGTATCCCGTCGGGAAGATGTCCGAGAGGAAGAGCACCTGTTCGTCGGTCAGCTCATCGGGCACCTTGAGCGGGCCGAAGTCGGCGAAGGGGACGCGCGCGAACTCGGCCTGCCCGCCGGCGAAGCCGCCGAGCATGTGCGAGTAGCCGAACACCCCCGACGGGGAGTGTCCCATCATCTGCTCGGCGATGTGCGCGTTAGGGTTCGAGTTCTCGCAGAGCGACGTCAGTCCCTTCTTGCAGTTGTGGCAGACACCGCAGGCGATCGGGAAGGGAACGACCACCCGGTCCCCCACCTTCAGCTTCTTCACGTTCTTTCCCGTCTCGACGACCTCGCCCATGAACTCGTGGCCGAGGATGTCGCCATGCTCCATCGTCGGCATGAAGCCGTTGAAGAGGTGGAGGTCCGATCCGCAGATCGCCGTCGACGAGACCTTGATGATCGCGTCGTGCGAGTTGAGGATCTTCGGATCCGGCACCGTCTCGACCTTCAGGTGCTTCGCGCCTTCCCAGCAGTTTGCTCGCATCGTTCTCTCCGTCCAGGGTCAGCGGTTCTTTCGCGAGGGAGCGTCCGACAACGTGATCTCGCCGAGCTCCATCATCTGCTTGAAGCGCTTGAGGTCGGCGCTGAGCGCGGCCTGCGGGATCTTCCTGAACATGTTCGCGAGCTTCGCCCCGGCCACGCCGCCGCGCGGATGGTACTCCATCTCGAGATGGACCTCGGTCCCGCGATCGCCGGGCGCGGCCATGAACGTCACCGAGCCGAGGTTGTCCACCGCCTCGTGTTCGAGGGAGTGCCAGGCGATGTATTCGTTCGGCCGGTCCTCGATCGTCTCGGCGTCCCACTCCGCCGTCAGGCCGGCGGGCGCCTTCGCCTTCCAGTGCGAGCGTCCCCCCTCCGTCACCCGCACCGACTCGAGGTGTCCCATGAAGCGCGGCAGGTTGGCGAGGTCCTTCCAGAACTCGTAGACCTCCGCCACCGGGCGCCCGACGGTGATCTGCGCCGAGAGCCTAACGGTGCCGTCGTCTCCCGGAGAGAGCTGGAAGCTCCCCTCGTCGTGGCCGGCCGCGGGGAGCTTCTCGCTCGTCAGCTTCGCGCCCTGCATGATGTCGAGGGCGGTGACACCGAGCACCGCGACCGTCGCGGCGAGGAGCTTCGCACCGTTGTTGTTCTCGTCCTCGTCGCGCATGCGGCGGGCGAGGAAGGCGAGGTCGATCGCGTCTCCACCGACGCGCGACCAGAGCCAGTAGGTCGGCTTCGGCCGCGTCAGCAGCCCGACCCCGGCCGCGATCTCGCGCATGCCGAAGCTGCGCAGCGTCCCGACGTACTCATCCTCGTCCTCGATCCCGACCAGCTTCGCCACCTGCCGCGGCGCGAACAGCTCGGCGAGCCCGAGGCCGATGCTGAACCAGCCGAGAAACTTCGTCGTCCCGTCCTTCCAGTCCGGGGTCTCGCTGTAATGACGCGGCGCATCCTTCCATTCGCGCGAATCCCGCGTCGCCCCGCGTCGCGCGACGGCGTTCCCGCCCCCCTGACGTGTGCCGTTCGGTGCCTGTCGTGTCGCCATCTGCGTCTCTCCTCCGATTGGGCTGCACGCCCGGTGATCCTGATCGTTAGGGAGCCACAAGTTTTGCAGACGACGTGCCCCGGCCTGCGCCGCATCGCGAGTAGCGAGGCGGTCGCGCGCGCTGATCAGGCCGATCAGCGATCGGGGTCGCGATTGCCCGTCGTCACGCAGCTCGCGACAACCGAGCGCGCTGGACCATGCCGGGGATGATTGCTCCCCGCGCTGTCGCGCCTGACAAGCAGAACGTCGCCGACGGCGCGCTCACCCGTTGGGTCGGAAGGAGTGTTCACGACGCTGTCGCGGACGACGAGCGTCGTCGATCCGCCACCGTCGAGGTTGAGCGCGTCCCAGGCGCCGAGTCCGATCATCGTCCGCGCGAGCTCGACGAGCGACATGCCCACGCTCGCCGCCTGCCGGCCGTCGACCGCGACGAGGAGGAGCGTGTCGCCGCCGCGCGTCACTCCCACCGCCGAACGCGGATGCCGCGCCGTGGAGAAGCGCGGGAATGTTCCCTCGAGGGAATCGGCGGCTTCCGCGACGCTGACTCCGCCACGAACGATGCGCGGCCACCCGCCGACGAGGGCGTGCGGAGTTCCCCCCGGTGCGATCGTCGCGACGACGGTGACGATGTCGCCGGCGCGCAGTCGCGCCACTTCGTTCGCCGTCCCCGCGGCGCCCACGAGCAGCGCCCGCGTTCCCGTCGTGTCCCTGGCTCCATCGCGCACGTCGGCGCGCACGCGATAGCGCAGGGTGTCGCCGGCGGCGCGGATGCGCTCCAGCGGCACCGCGACGGAGCGCACGCTCGCCGGGAATCGCGGCGGCCGCTCCATCCACTCCGTGTACAGCGCGACCGCCCCCGGCACGGGCAGCCCATTGATCGTCGCCAGGGGCCAGCGTCCGCGCGCCGAGCGCACGGTCCCCGTCAGGCGGAACTGGTCGATCGCCGGACGTCCGTCGCGCTCGATCGCGATCTGTGAATGAACGTGACGCCCGCGATCGAAGGGAGACTCCGTCACCCCGACCCCCTTCACGATCTCGCCATCGACCACGATGTTGCTCTCGCTGATCCCGGTACCGCCCTCGAGATCGAAGAACCCCGCATTGATCAGCGCGATCACGCCGCCGCCGTCCGCATTCAGCCGGCGCGAGGTCGCGCTCGGCTTCTCCCGTCCGGTGAATCGATCGCAGGCTCGCGCCGCGTCGAGCGACAGGTCGCGGCGGCGCAGGTCGATCGACAGCGCATGGATCACCCACGGCCCCTCGGCGCGCTCGATGCGCCGCAGCGTGACGCCGGGGGCGACGACTCGTGCGCTGCTGTCCGCCGCCGGCTTCGCTGCCGCGGCGCGCGCAGGCTCGGTGCCCTGCGCGCAGAGCGCGCGCGGGACGCCGAGCGCGCAAATGGCGAGGAGGGCGAACGCGCGTGCCGTGGTGGGGGCATGGAGCCCGCGGTTCATCGTCCGCACTCCCCGCACTCGCTCAGACCGTCAGCGCGCTCAGGTAGTTGTAGCTCGACGTGATCGAGGCGAAGGCGCCGCCCGGGCCATCGGCGGCGTTGTCGTGCTCGACGAAGTAGTGCTTGATCCCGGCCAGCTCGCGCTTCGCGAAGATGTGCTTCCAGTCGATGCTCCCGCTTCCCACCGGCTGCATCTCCATCTTCCCCGCGCTCCCGTCCTTCACGTGCACGAGGGGGAAGCGTCCGGGATACTTCGCGAACCAGGCGAGCGGATCCTGTCCCGCCTTGGTCGCCCAATAGAGATCCATCTCCAGCTTCACCAGCTGCGGATCGCTGTTCGCGAGCAGGACGTCGAAGGGAACCGCATCGCCGATCTTCGTGAACTCGAAGTCGTGGTTGTGGTAGGCGAATTGAAGCCCGGCCTCCTGCACGCGGCGGCCGATGCCGGTGAGCGTCGCGCCGAAGCTCTTCCACGCGTCGACGGTGCTTCCACGCTGGCTCGGGTCGAGCCAGGGACACACGATGTACTCGTGGCCGATCGTCTTCGCCGCGGCGATGACTCCGGTCAGGTCGCCCTCGAGCATCTGCAGCGGGACGTGCGCCGACGGCGCCGTTAGGCGGTTGGCGTCGAGCATCGCGCGGATCTCGGCCGGCGTGTGATCGAAGTAGCCCGCGAACTCGACCTCCGTGTAGCCGATCTGCGCGACGCGGGCGAGCGTCGCCGCGACGTCGCGCTTCATCTCGTCGCGCACGGTGTAGAGCTGCACCCCGATCGGGCGGATCTTCGCCCCGCCCGCGGCGCTCCCGGCCACCCCCGCCGCGGTGTTCGATCCCGAGTCGCTGCTGCTCGCGGCCCCGTTGGTCGCGCAGGCGAGGGCGCTGATCCCGCTGGCCGCGAGCGCGGCGCCGCCGAGTGCGGCGAGGAATGCGCGGCGGTCCTGCGAGGGCGGTCTTGAAGCTTCGTCGGACATGTTGCCTCCAGAGAGAGTCGGCTCCGCGGCGCGAACATGGCGCGGCGCGAGCACGGACGCAATGCACCTGGCTGGTCTCGCGGCGAGCGAAGGCGCGTTGTAGGTTATCGGCCACACTCACCCCCGAGCCTGCGAACATGCCCAGTACCACCGCAGCCCTCTTTTCGCGCGCGTCCTTCGCGGCCGCCGCATCCGCCGTCGTACTGAGCGGGTGCGTCACGAAACCCTCCAGCACGACGGCGGACACCACCGCCGCGACGCCGAGCGCCACGTCACCGTCGACATCGACCGCCGCCTCGGCCCCGGCCGACACGAGCTGGCGCCCGCTCGTCGACGGCAAGACCACCGACGCGTGGCGCGGCTACAAGACGCAGACCTTCCCCGCGAGCTGGCACCTTGCCGACGGTACGCTGACCAAGTCCGGCAGCGCCGAGGATCTCATCACCAAGGACGAGTTCGGGGACTTCGAGCTGACCTGGGACTGGAAGCTCGCGCCGAAGGGGAACGCGGGTGTCTTCTACCGTGCGACGGAAGAATACGAGAAGGTCTATTGGAGCGGCCCGGAGTATCAGCTGCTCGATGACGCCGGCCATCCGGACGGCAAGACCCGCCTGACGTCGGCGGGTGCCGCGTACGCGATCTATCCCTCGCCCGCCGGAGCCGTGAAGCCGGCGAACCAGTGGAACTCGTCGCGGCTCGTCGTCCGCGGCGCGCACGTCGAGCACTGGCTCAACGGTCAGAAGGTCGTCGACTACGAATTGTGGGGTCCGGACTGGGAGGCGAAGGTGAAGGCGAGCAAGTTCGGGCAGTGGCCGAACTACGGTCGCGCGAAGCGCGGCCACGTAGCAATCCAGGGTGACCACGAGGGATCGCTCTGGATCAGGGACATGCGCATCAGGGAGCTGAGATGAGCCGGGTCAACCAGACCATCCCCGAGGCGCCGCGCGCCTACGGACCGAGTGCCCGCGGCCGCCTCGCCGCGATGATGTTCCTCCAGTACTTCGTCTGGGGTGCATGGTTCGTGACGATGGGCACCTACCTCTCGCGCACCCTGCACGCGACCGACCAGCAGATCGGGCTCGCCTACGGCGCGACGGCGATCGCGGCGCTCGTCTCCCCGTTCTTCATGGGGATGATCGCCGACCGGTTCTTTGCGAGCGAGAAGCTCCTCGCGATCCTCCACATCCTCGGCGCCGTGCTGCTCTGGCTCGTCTCGATGCAGCAGTCGTTCGGGACCTTCTACCCGTTGCTCATCGTCTATGCGCTCTGCTACATGCCGACGCTGAGCCTGACGAACTCGATCTCCTTCCACCACGTCACCGATTCGGCGCGCGACTTCCCCCTCATCCGCGTCCTCGGGACGATCGGCTGGATCGTCGCCGGGATCATCATCGGCAAGGTGCTGCACGCCGACGCGCTCGCGCTCCCCTTCCGCGTCGCGGCGATCGGCTCGCTGGTGCTCGGTCTGTACTCGCTCGTGCTGCCGCATACGCCGCCGAAGGCGGCCGGTGCGCCGTTCAGCGCGCGCGATGCGATCGGACTCGATGCGCTCTACCTGCTCAAGGATCGCGCCTTCCTGATCTTCGTGATCGGGTCGTTCCTGCTCTGCGTGCCGCTGCAGTTCTACTACGCCTTCACCAACCCGTTCCTCAACGAGATCGGGGTGAAGGACGCGGCGTTCATCCAGACCTTCGGCCAGATGTCGGAGATCGGGTTCATGCTCCTTCTCCCGCTCGCGCTCCGCAAGTTCGGGATCCGCGGGATCATGCTCGGTGGGATGCTCGCGTGGGCGCTGCGCTACTTCGCCTTCAGCCGCGGTGACGTCGGCGCCGGGATGTGGCTGCTCTACCTCGGCATCCTGCTCCACGGCATGTGCTACGACTTCTTCTTCGTCGCCGGGCAGATCTACACCGACGAGAAGGCCGGCCCGCGCGTACGCGCCTCGGCGCAGGGGCTGATCAACTTCGTCACCAATGGCGTCGGCTATTTCATCGGCGCCTGGGTCTCCGGCCGCGTCGTCGGCGCCTACAGCACTGTCGGGGCTGACGGCGCGGTCGCGCACGACTGGCGCGCGATCTGGATGGTACCGGCGGTTGGCGCGCTGGTGATCGCCATCATCTTCGCGCTGGTGTTCCGGCCGAAAGCCGCGGCCACCCCCGACGAACCCACCCGGCCGGCGACGGCCCCGATCACCGCCTGACGTTCAAGGGGTCAGAGTCGTTGAAAGACGATGATGTTGGGGGCAAGCGGGGCGAGAGCATCGCGCCCCGCTTGCCCCCAAGTCGTCTCCGCTGCTGGCGGTCGTCGTGTTCATTCGCCGACCGGGCAATCACAGGCGGATGGTCTTAACAGTTGAACGAACGGCCACGAGCAATCCGCAGTGAGCCTTTGAAGGCGATTATCAAAGATCTGGCACTGGTTGCAGGAGAGTCTCGAGTAGCAGATCGAGGAGGTCTTCTCGTGCAAGCGATCTTGTTCCTACTGCAACGGGGGAGGACATCGCACATGGTGCGAATCAACGGCTGAACAGCGAGACGCGGATGTCGCGGAGCCGGCCTCGGGCTGCGATGAGGGGCGCAGCCGCCACCCGGAACCCATCCGCGTCATCCGCGAAATCCGTGAAATCGCCGTTCAGCGGTTACGGCCGGCCTTGGCGCCAGGAGCTCCCCGCGTGCAGAAGCTCCCGGTGGTGCAAGGACATCGGGACGCGAGGATCGACATTCCACCCTCTCAGGTGGTGCCCCATCCTCTATAATCGCCCATTTGAATCCGCCTTGATTGCTGCTCAACCGTTATGACGGCGAGAGACCCGGGGGCACGCGCGGCGAGAAGCGCAGCCTGTGGCGCGCGAAGAGCACAATCGCCGTCCAGGCGAGCACGATAAACGCGGCGGCGACGAAGTGCGGCGCGCCCGAGGTGCGCGTGCGCGGCCAGCCAACCAGCTCGCCGATTCCGGAGAGAGCGGCGACGAGCGGGATCACCGCGAGCGCGGCAGCAAGCGCTTCGATGCGGGCGGAGCGCCCTGTGCTCCGCCAACGAAGGACCAGTCGGGCGAGGATTGCGATCGCCAGCAGCATGGCGAGGAGCACCAACAGCGCGTCCGGTCCGAGCCCCGCCGCTTCGTCCGGGGAGTGTGCGATGTAGCCGGTGGATACCTGGATCGCGAGGCTGACCGCCGGCGTCGCGGCGAGGACCCACCACATCGCACCAGCGAGGCGCGACCGTTCCGCACTCACACGCCGATCACGAACCGGATCCCCCTGAAGTGCGCATCCCCAGGCGTGTTGCCGCGGATGCGCCGGTAGTAGCCGACGCTGACGCCGACGATCACCCCCAGCTGCGCCTCGACACCGACGTAGTCCTGGCCCGGCGCGATGTCGGTGGCGCGCCCCCACGTCCGCAGCCCGACTAACTGCAGGCGGACCTCGGCGGCCATCGGTGCGAGCCCGATCACGCCGACGCCAACCTGTCCCGCGCTGCGCCCCAGCTCCACCTCGAGCGTCGTCCCCGTCTGCTCGTCGGGAGTGATGCGCGAGACTCGCGCGATGCCGCCGTAGATGGACTGATGCTGCGCGGAACCGAAGCGGACGCCATACAGCGGACCGTACTCGGTGGCGCGCTGCGCGGACGCGAGAGACGGCGTCGCGGCGATCGCCGCCGCCAGCGCCAACTGCCTGACGCTGCCGACCACGACCGCCGCCAGCCGCCCGCTCAAATCTCCCAGCCTTTCCTGTACTCCCTCGTCAGGTACGCGTTGACGTCCGCGTTGTTCACGACCTTCATCGCGTTGGCGTCATACACGATCTTCGCTCCCTCGCCGGCATTCAGCGCGACGATCCCCAGCAGCATCGTCTCCGTCAGCGCTGACGCGTACTCGAACGGGCAGCTCGCCGTCGCCTCGCCCCGGCACGCCTGGGCGAAGTTCACCTCGTGCGGCACGGTGATGCGCGGGACGCTCTTCGGCACCGCGGCCGCCTCGGCGGCGAGCGAGGCAGGGTAGACCGTCGGGTTGTCGCCGTACGTCGCGTAGGTGATGATCCCCTTGTCGCCGACGAAGATCCCGCCCCCGGTGCCGGCGTTGGGGAAGGGCATGTCGTCGGGGAGGAAGGGCGGACGCTCGGGGAGGAGGCTGCCGTCATACCAGTGCAGATGCACCGGCGGCTGCGCTCCCCGCGCCGCGAACTCGTAGTGCACCGTCGTCGCCAGCGGGTACGACGCCTTCTCGAAGGGCATACCGCCCCACGGTGTCGACGACGAGGTGACGCTCACCGGCTGGGTCAGCCCTAACGCCCAGTACGGCTGGTCGAGCAGGTGCGCGCCCATGTCGCCTAACGCTCCCGTCCCGAAGTCGATCCAGCCGCGCCAGCTGAACGGGTGGTAGGCCGGGTGGTAGGGAAGGTTCCTCGCGCCGCCGAGGAAGAGGTCCCAGTCGAGGCCGGGCGGGACCGTCTGCGGGTTCTTCGCCATCGCGTCGAGCACCGCGGCGTCCACCGTCCGCATGTTCCAGCGCGGGGGCGCCGCCGGCTGCGGGCGGGCCGCCGCCGGGAGCTGCGCGTTAGGCGGCGCCGGCGCCGCGCCCTGCGCGGCGACCGCCTGCTGCTGCGCCGCCTTCTCCCGCGCCGCCTTCTCGGCGGCCGCCTGGGCGACGTCCTGCCCCGGGCGCGGGATCCCCTGCGCCCAGTAGCGCTGCGGGCGGTCGGTCCAGACGTGCACCTCGCGCACCGGGCCGATCACCCCGGCGGCGATCAGCTCGACGATGCGGCGCGTCCCCTCGCGCGAGTGCCCCTGGTTCCCCATCTGCGACACGCGCTTCGTCTCGCGCGCGGTGCGGGCGAGAAGCCGCGCCTCGTACACCGTCGTCGTCAACGGCTTCTGCACGTAGACGTGCTTCCCCGCATGCATGGCCGCCAGCGCGATGACCGCATGGGTGTGGTCAGGGGTCGCGATCACCACCGCGTCGACACCCTTCTCCTTCTCGAGCATCTTCCGGAAGTCTGTGTACTTCCGCGCCTTCGTGTAGGCCTCCTTCAGCCGCACCGCCTGCGGGTTCGGCGCCGTCTCCCCCTGGCGCGGACGCAGCCTTCCCTCGAGCTGGCGCTCG
>DASSZC010000470.1:0-2509 GCA_035702925.1 Gemmatimonadaceae bacterium
AGGCGTCGGGACGTTGATCCGCGTCCATCCCGTCTCGAGCAGCGACTCGAGGGTGATCCCCTGCAGCTTCGGTCCCGCGCCGGCCAGCGCCTGGCGGATCATCGTCAGGTCATCGTCGGCGAGGGCGGGGTCGGCCAGCCCCATCGCCTTCGCCAGGCGGCGGAAGATCTCGCTGTTCGGGAGGGCGTCGCCTAACGGCGCGATCGCCGGCCGGTTGAGGGTGACGTAGTGATGCCCGTAGGCGAGGTGGATGTCCCAGTGCTCGAGCTGCGTCGTCGCCGGCAGGACAAAGTCCGCCCAGGCGGTCGTGTCGGTCGGGAACTGTTCGAGGACGACGGTGAAGAGGTCCTCGCGGGCGAGCCCGCGCTTCACCGCCCCGCGGTCGGGCGCGACCACCGCCGGGTTCGAGTTGTAGACGACGAGCGCCTTCACCGGTGGCCCGCCGACAGCGGCGTCAGGCAGCGTCAGCGCGTCGCCGAGGCGGATCATGTTGATCTCGCGCGCGGGCGGGCCGAGATCGGGGCGGCCGAGCGCGCGGCGATCGAACTGGAAGTTCGCGCTCGTCGACAGCTGCACCCCGCCGCCGGCGCGGCGCCAGTGGCCGGTGATCGCGGGGAGGCAGGCGATGGTGCGCACCGCCATCCCGCCCCCGGCGTGGCGCTGCAGCCCGTAGTTGACGCGGATGAACGCGGCCTTCGCCTGTCCGTACTCGCGCCCGAGCTGCGCGATGCGCTCAGCCGTGAGGCCGGTGATCGCGGCGACGCGCTCTGGTGGATATTCGGCGGCGCGGGCGCGCAGGTCATCGGCGCCCGTCGTGTACCGCTCGAGATAGTCGCGGTCCTCGAGCCGCTCGGCGAAGAGGACGTGCATCATCCCGAGGGCGAGCGCGGCGTCGGTGCCGGGGCGGATCGCGATCCACTCGTCGCACTGCGCGGCGGTCCGCGTCTTCAGCGGATCGATGGCGATGACGCGTGCGCCCCGCTCGCGGGCGCGAAGGGCGAATGGCCAGAGGTGCGGGTTCGAGGTGAGTGTGTTCGATCCCCAGATGAGAATGAGGTCGCTCTCCGGGATCCCCTCGGCGTCGGCGCCGACGTTGGCGCCGACGGTCATCTGCATCGCCGCCGCGCCGGCGGCCGAGCAGATGGTGCGAAGGAGCCGTGAGGCGCCTAACGCGTGAAAGAAGCGGCGATCCATCGACTCGCCCTGGATCATCCCCATCGTTCCCGCATACGAGTAGGGGAGGATGGCCTCCGGCCCGTCGGCGGAGTCGGCGATCGCCCGCAGCCGGCCGGCGATCTCGCCGAGCGCGAGCTCCCAGCTCACCGGCTCGAAGCGTCCCTCGCCCTTGGCGCCGACGCGGCGGAGCGGCGTCGTCAGGCGGTCGCGGTGGTAGGTGCGCTCGAGGTAGCGATTCACCTTCGCGCAGAGGAAGCCGCGGGTGAAGGGATGGCCGGCGTCTCCGCGCATGTGCACGGCACGTCCCTGCTCGACGGTGACTTCCCATGCGCAGGTGTCGGGGCAGTCGTGTGGGCACGCGCCGCGCACGACGCCATCGCGCGGCGGTTGAAGCGTCGCACTGTCGACGACGGGGAGTGGAATCGCCATGCTCGTGTCCTCACTCGCGAGGCGTGCACCGGACTGCGAGCATACGCCCGCCGCGGTGACGACGGCTACAGGATAACTCCCCCTAAAGACTTGCGCCACAAAGCGTTACCGGGTGTGGCCGCGGGCCGGGCGGGAGAACGCGGAGGTGAGGCGGGCGAGGGCGGGCGGCGGTGTCGCCGCGCCCGGCGAGCTCGTCTGAACAACCCGTTGCCGCAACAGGAGTTGGGCGTCAGGCTGGTCTTGACAGGAAAACCGATTGCCGTACCTTTCGTGCCGACTGAAACTTCCGAGCACCATATGCGTGCACGGACCACGCGTTGAGGAATCTCACGCCCAAAAGGAGACAGTAATGAAGCGCCTGGCCCTCGTTGCCGCAGTGCTCGTGATCGCTGCCTGCACGACCAAGAAGGACACGACCGTCACCGACACGACCACGCTCGCGCCGGCTCCGGCGGCGACGGACACGTCGATGAAGATGGATTCGACGATGAAGATGGATTCGACGAAGAAGGATTCGGCGATGAAGTCGACGACGACGACCACCACGACCACGACGAAGAAGCCGTAATCGTCGCTGTTCGCTGGACGACGCGGGGCGCGACATCACTGTCGCGCCCCGCGTTGCTTTTGGGGGCGGTGCCTAACGGTTCGACGGCGGCTGGTGCTGATCGGGTCCTCTGGGCCGCGGCCTCCCGGTATGTCGGCCTTACTCCTCAGCAGCGACGCGTCGTGACAGTCTGTACTGGGAGACACCGAGACACCGAGTGCACCGAGACAGCCAGTAGGGCTGAGCCCTTCCCACCAGCCCGAACAACTTGGGGGCAAGCGTGGTGAGATCATCTCACCCACTTGCCCCCATGTTTTTCAGCTCTGGTGCACCGACATCGATGCGGTGTGCAGTCTC
>DASSZC010000223.1:0-4041 GCA_035702925.1 Gemmatimonadaceae bacterium
CCCTGCCACCCCGCGCTCGCGAACCGCGCGAACGCTTCCTCCACGCGGCGGTGAAAGGCGTCCCCCGACGACTCCATCCGGTCGCGGGCACCGCGCTTGTCGGCGCGCCGCATCCCCTCCTCTGACGACAGCGTGAGCAGCAACGTCAGGTCGGGGACGAGGTCGCTGGTCGCGAGCCGGTTGGCCTCGCGCAGTGACTGCTCATCCAGACCCCGCCCGTGAATCTGGTACGCGTACGTCGAAAGGAAGAACCGATCGAGCGTGACGATCGTTCCCTCGCGCAGCGCCGGCCGGATCACCCGGTCGACGAGCTGCGCCCGCGACGCGATGAAGAGCGCGGCCTCCGCCGCCGCCGTGATCTCGATGTCGCGATCGTTGAGCAGGATGGCGCGGACGCGTTCGCCGAGCGGGGTTCCCCCCGGCTCGCGAAGCTCCTGGTGCGCGCGACCGCGCGCATCCAGCCAGCGGCCGAGCCGCGCGACCTGAGTGGACTTCCCCGCCCCCTCGGGTCCCTCGACCACCAGCAGCAGCCCGCGCTCCCGTCCAGTCACCGCTCCCTCAGCCGAGCGTGATGATGGAGCTCGTCGCGCCCTTCTTGATCCCCTCGACGATCCAGTCGTTCACCTTCATCATCATCTTGTCGTAGTTCTCCTGCGCGACGACGAGCCGCTGGTACGTCGTGTTCTGCTGCACCTTGCCGAGCAGGGTGTCGAGGCTCTGCTCCATCTCGTCGCTCGGCCGCTCGCCGCGCTCGATCATCTGCTGCGCGTTCGTGCGCAGCGTCTCCATCTGCCGCAGCAGGTCGACGGCTTCCTTGTCCCCGGTCAGCGCGTCGTTGGCGCGCTTCACCGCCTGGTACTCGCTGCTCTGCCCGATCAGCCGGCCGAGCTCCTTCGCCTTTTCGTCGATCATCGTGCTCCCGGTTGCGCCCGAGCGGGCGCTTGAACGTTAGGCACCGCATCCGCGGCCGCCCCCGCGCGACGCCGCGCGGTGACGAACCGATCTCGTCCCGTCAGGTCGCGATGCACCGCGACATCCTCATACCATCCGCCAGCGCGCACTGTTTCCGCCGCCAGTTCCGCTCGCCGGGCGTCCACCTCGAGGAGCAGCCACCCGCCTGCCTCGAGGACCGCCGCGGCGTCGCGCCCCAGCGCGGTAATGTGCGCCATCCCCCGCTCCGGGGAATAGAGCGCGATCGCCGGCTCCCAGTCGCGAACGAGCGCGGGGAGCGACGACGCCTCGGCCGGAGCGATGTACGGCGGGTTCGAGACGACCATCCGGACCTCCTCCCCGGCGACCGGCGCGAGCAGCGATCCGACACGGAACTCGACAGGCGACCGCAGCACTCCCCGCACCCGCTCGGCGTTCGCCCGCGCGACGCCGAGCGCATCCGCCGAGACGTCCGTCGCGATCACCCGCTCGAACGATCCTTCGCTCGCCAGCGAAAGCGCGATGCAGCCGGAGCCGGTGCCGACATCGACGACGGTCCCGCCATCGCACCGCTCGAGGGCGAGCTCCACCAGCACCTCGGTCTCCGGCCGCGGAATCAGGACGCGCTCGTCCACCGCGAGGGTCAGGTGCCGGAACGCCGCGCGGCCGGTGGCATACTGGATCGGGGCGCCGCGCGCCCGCTTGTCGGCGGCACGGAGCAGCGCGTCGACCACCTCGGGAGCGAGCACCTCGTCGGGGTGGTGCATCGGCCACGAGTGCCTGACGTCGAGCAGCGACGCGAGCAGCGCGCGCGCTTCCTCTCGCGGGCTTTCGAGTTCCGCCACCGGAGCGGACCCGCGCACATGACGGTCCGCGCCGCGGGCCAGCGTCTCCGCCGCCGATGCGAGCGCGCCGGCAACCGCGATCTCAGGCACCGCGCAGCTTCTCCTCGACGTCGGCCAGCCGGAGCGCCTCGATCATCGGCCCGACGTCGCCGCCGAGCACGCGCGTCAGCTCGTGCAGCGTGAGGTTGATCCGGTGGTCGGTCACCCGGTTCTGCGGGAAGTTGTAAGTGCGGATCTTCGCCGAGCGGTCCCCCGTGCCGACCTGCGTCTTCCGCATCCGCGAGCGCTCCGCCTCCTGCTCGGACACGCGCAGGTCGAGGAGCCGCGCACGCAGCACCTCCATCGCCTTCAGCTTGTTCTGCAGCTGCGACTTCTGGTCCTGCTGGCTGACGACGAGCCCCGTCGGGATGTGGGTGATGCGGACCGCGGAGTCGGTGGTGTTCACGCTCTGCCCCCCCGGCCCCGACGACCGGAAGACGTCGATGCGGAGATCCTTGTCCTCGATCTTCACGTCCACCTCTTCCGCTTCGGGGAGGACGGCGACCGTCGCCGCCGACGTGTGGATCCGCCCCTGTGCCTCGGTCGCCGGGACCCGCTGCACGCGGTGCACCCCCGACTCCCAGCGCATCGACCCATACGCGCCCTCGCCGGTGAGCTTGAAGATCGCCTCCTTCAGCCCGCCTAACGTTCCGTCGGAAAGGGAGATCACTTCCTGCCGCCACCCCTTCGTCGACGCGTAGCGCGTGTACATGCGATAGAGGTCGGCGGCGAACAGCGCCGCTTCGTCGCCCCCCGCGCCGGCGCGGATCTCGACGATCGCGTTGCGGTCCTCGAGGGGATCGCGCGGGATCAGGAGCGGCTTGAGGGCACGCTCCATCTCCGGGATCGCCTCCTCGAGGCGCTCGACTTCCGCGCGCGCCTCGGCGGCCATCTCGGGGTCATCAATGGAAACGAGCTCGCGGGCATCTGCGAGCTCGTTCTCGGTCCGGCGCAGCTTCTCGGCCAGCTCGACGACGGTGGACAGTCGCCGATGCTCCCGGCCCAACTCGGCCAGCTTGGCGTTGTCCCGCGCCGTTGACGGCTGGGACAACTCGCGCTCCACCGACGCCGCGCGCTCCAGCGCGTCGGCGAGCCGATCGCGCAGGAGGCTGTCGGTCTGTTCGCTCAGACGGTCTTCTTCCCGAACTTCTGGCGGAAGCGGTCGATGCGTCCCGCGGTGTCGATGAACTTCTGCTTGCCCGTGTAGAACGGGTGGCACTCCGAGCAGACGTCCGTGTGCATCTCGGGAATCGTCGAACGGGTCTGGAACGTGTTGCCGCAACCGCACTTGACGGTCGCCGTGGCGTACACGGGATGGATGTCGGTCTTCATGGCGATCCTCAGTCGGTAGCGTGGAACGATCAGCCTGATAATCTAGCGGAAACCAGCCCTAAAAGACAAGCGCGCAACGCGTTGCGGGTTTGACACCGGCAGCCGGCCCCGGTAACATTGACAGGTTCTACACCATGAACGCGGCACGGACGGGAATGGTTCGCGGTCATGGTGAGTCCTTCCGGAGCGGCCAGCTCCGTCCTCCGCACTGACCCCATCATGGAAACCCTGGACTTCCTCGCGACGGTGCCGCTGTTCGCCAGCCTCGAGCGCGACGCGTTGCAGGAGTTTGCGTCCATCACTCGGGAAAAGACCTATCCGAAGGGCAGCGTCATCCTCTTCGAGGACGATCCGGGCGACTCGCTGTTCATCGTCAGGCAGGGACGCGTCAAGGTCGTCCTCGTCGGCGAGGATGGGCGCGAGGTCATCCTCGGCGTGCTCGGCGTCGGCGAGCACTTCGGCGAGCTCTCGCTGATCGACGAGCAGCCGCGCTCCGCGCACGTGATCGCGATGGAAGACGCGACGATGCTCGTCCTCCGCCGCGAGGATTTCCGCGCCCGTGTCGAGCGCTCCCCCGCGGTCGCCTGGGCACTCCTTCAGGGGCTGTCGCGCCGCCTGCGCCGCGCCGACGACAAGATCGGGGGCCTCGTCCTCCTCGACGTCCCCGGCCGCATCGCCCGCCTCCTCCTCGATGCGTCGAACCAGGCCGCCGGCGATCGCATCGAGAAGCCGCTCACCCACCAGACCATCGCGCAGATGCTCGGCGCCAGCCGCGAGACGGTCTCCCGGGCGATGAAGGAGTTCCAGGAGGCCAGCTGGATCTCCGTCGAGCGCCGCCAGATCACCATTGCCGACCGCGCGGCGCTCGAGCAGCGCGCGAGCGTCCGCCCGACCG
>DASSZC010000034.1:0-22117 GCA_035702925.1 Gemmatimonadaceae bacterium
CCGCTGCGCAGCGCGATCACGGTGTCGATGATGAGCCTTCCGACCCAGAGGGTCGCGACCGGGATCCCCGACTGCAGGACGCGCAGCACGAGCATGAGCGCAGCCAGCCCGCGATGCGTCTCCCAGACGAGCCGGAGCAGCAGCGGCACGTAGCGCAGCGCCTCCACGCGCTGCCGCCAGGTCGGCGAGCCCGCGGCGGCCAATCGGGCATCCCGCGTGCGTCCCCATTCTCCTGTAGCCATCACCCTCCTCTTCGGGAGTCGTAACCCGTTGGCGCCATCATGGTACAGGCCGCTGTCTCGCGGAGACTGTGTCCACGCGAGGACAGGGCTCGCCGGCAGGCCAGCAGGGTAAAACGTAAGTCACTGAAAAGCTTGATGTTGCGAACCTCTCGCGTCGGTCGTTCTCTGGCATCGGTCGTGCCTTGGAGAGTACCGTGCGCCGCACCTGGCTCACCCCCCGCCATGGGCGGTCAACCGGAGGAATGATGCTGAAGACTATCGCGATGTCGCTGGCGCTCGTTGTCGCAGCCGCCGCGCCGCTGAGTGCACAGGGGAAGGGTACGAAGTCCGGCAAGATCCCACCCGGTCAGCGTCCCCCCGCGGGGATGTGCCGGATCTGGCTCGATGGCGTCCCAGCTGGACAACAGCCGGCGCCGACGGATTGTGCCACGGCGGTGCGCAATCGCCCGGCCAACGGCAGGGTCATCTTCGGCGATGACTACGTCGACGGGAAGACGAAGAAGCTGAACGACAACGGCGATGATCGCCGCACCGCGCCGCGCGAGGATGAGGATCGCGATCGCGGCGACGACTCGAGCAACCGCTCGACGCGCCGGGCTCGCCCACGGGACACCACGCGCACGGTCGCGAAGCCGGAGTAGCTTTCGCGCGGGACGACTGACGAGCCGGTCGGGGGCACCCCCTGACCGGCTCCACTCTTGCACACCGCGCGGTTCGTGACTCGACAAGTTCGCGACAACTACCTCCCGCCCGACCGTGAAGCATTCGTCGCGGCGGAGCCATCGACCGGCCGCGTCATCGTCATCGCCCCGACGCGCGCCGCCTGCGAGACCATCGAGATCGGCGTCGGCCTGACGCTCGACACCTACCTCCAGCGCCAGCACGGCGAGCGCATTCGCGAGCTCGCCCGCGAGGGGAAGGGGTTCGGCATCGTCGCCGGCACCGGGACGGGCAAGACGCTCGCGATCCGCCCGATCGCCGAAGAGATCGTCGGCAAGCCGCTCCGCGTCGGCGTCGTCAACCGCGAGCGTGAGGCGACGCCGGAGACGCCGACCTGGAACGTCATCATCGTCACCACCGGCATCGCCCGCCGCTGGTTCCAGGACGGCGACATCCTCCCGCACGACACCCTCGTCGTCGACGAGATCCACCAGACCTCGGCCGAGCTCGAGCTCTGCCTCGCGTTAGGCAAGAAGGTCGGCTGCCGCTTCATCTGGCTCTCGGCGACCGTCGACCCGACCTTCTACTCGAAGTACCTCGGCTCCGACGAGGTGATCGAGAGCTACTCCTTCGACCCGAAGCGCGCGGCGCGCGTCGAGGTGCTGTCGAAGGAGCCGCTCGAGTTTCTCGACGAGAAATTCCTCAAGCACGTGATGAAGGGAAAGCGCGGCGTCGGCGTCTTCCTGCCGACGCGCGCCGGCGTACAGAGCGTCGCCGAGCACATCCAGCACGTCTTTCCACGCATCAACGCCGCGTACTATCACGGCGGTGAGCCGATCCGGATCATCCGCCCCTTCCTCGAGGGAGAGGGGGAGACGCGCCCCTACGTGCTGGCGATGACGGCGGCAGGACAGAGCGCGCTCAACGTCCGCGGCCTCGATACCGTCGTCATCGACGACGTGCGCTTCACCAACGTGATCGATCGCGGGCGCAACGTCCTGACCAAGGTGCACCTCGGCGCCAACGAGATCCTGCAGATGGGGGGGCGGGTGCACGGCCGCGTCGAGGGCGGACGCGTCTTCATCCTCAGCGACCGGGAGATCGATTTCTTCTCGCTGCGCCCGACCGCGCCCGAGTTCCAGCTCGCCGGCGACAGCGAGCGCGTCGCGATCACCTGCGCCGACCTCGGGGTCCGCGCCGACGAGCTCGATCTTCCGGTTCCCCTCGATCGCTTCGCCTATCGCAAGGCGGTCGCGCTCCTCGAGGCGCGCGGCATCATCGAGAACGGACGCCTCTCGCGCTACGGAAAGCTGGTCGAGGCGATGCCGGTCGACCGGCCGTGGGCCGAGCTGCTGGTCAACGCCGACGACGAGCTCGTGCCGTACGTCGCGGTGATGGCGGGGATCGAGTCGCTCCACCGCATGACGAAGGAAGAGCGCGACCTGCGCGGACTGATTGTCGAGGGGAGCGACAACCTCACGGCGTACAACCTCTACGCCGAGGCGTACCGCGAGGCGGGGCGCATCGGCGAGGTCTACGGGCTGCCGCGCCACCTCTTCGACGAGGAGCTGATCACCGAGTGGTCGGAGCGGCGCGGGGTGCTCATCAAGTCAGTCGAGGATGCGGCGCTGTCGATGGCCAGCATCTACCGGTCGTTAGGCATGCAGCTCCCGGCCGAGATGCCGCTCGCCGGCGATCGCGTGCACCGCGCCTTCGCCGAGCTGCTCGCCCGTTTCATGCCCTTCGACCTCGTCATCGACGAGGAGACCGCCGACGGCCAGGAGGCGCGCGTCTCGAAGACGAGCGTCGCCGGGAGCTGGGGGGCGGTCGCCGGCACGCTGCGCTACTTCGCCGACCGGTTCGGCAATCCACGGGCATCGATCGAGGGAACCTCGATCCCGATGGCGCTCGTGCGGAAATACGCGACGCACGGCGAAGCCGAGATGCGCTACGACGCCGATCGGCGCAAGGCGGCGCTCACGCTGCGCCGGCGCACCGAGTACTTCGGCTTCGAGCTCGAGCGGGAGATCGAGGTCGTCGAGGAGCCGTTCGCGCCGGACGTCGCGCCGATCGCGCGCCGCACCCTCGCCGAAGCCATGGCGCGCGGCGAGGCGCGGCACATCGCGGCGCGAAAGAATCGCGAGGCGATCGAGCGTGTTCGCGAGATCTATCGCCGCTCGGGTGGAACGACCGCGAAGCTCGGCTTCCCCGAGCTCAGCGCGATCTACGAGTCGAAGCTCGGCGAGGTGAACTCGGTCGAGGAGTTCATGCGCACCCCGTTGCGCGTCGATGCCGGGACGCTCGTCCCGCAGGAGGAGCAGGAGCGGTGGCTGGCGCTTCCCGACGCGGTGATGATTCGCGATCGAGAGGTGCCGATCGAGTACGACGTCGAGGAGACCGACGGCCAGAAGACCGGGGTCGCTCGCCTGGTGCTCAACGAGAAGATGGCGCGGACGCTGACCGAGGCGGAGCTGCCGCCACTCGACCGTCCGCTGCGCTTCGTCGTCCCGCGCGGACAGCGCGGCGCGGCGCGCTCGGCGTCGCTCGACGAGCTGCAGGAGCTGCTCGACCAGCCGTGGACGCAGGATGAGATCGCGCGCCTCGAGCGCGAGCGTGGGCGCGAGCGGGAGGAGCGAAAGCGCGACTTCGGGGCACGGAAGGCGAAGGGAGAGCTGCGCCGCGGGCGAGCCGAGGGAAGAGGGCGCTCGAACGGCGATGGCGGGCGCGGCGGCCGCGGCGGCTCCGGGGGCGGTCGCGACGGAAACGAAGGCGGCCGCAGCGGAAGTCGCGGCGGCCGTGGAGGTGAGGGAGGAGGAAAGCGCGGTGGGCGGGGACGCCCCGATGCTAATCCTCGCCGTCGAGGAGGGCGGTGAGCATGAGCGGCTGCGCGACGCAGCGGCCGAAGCCTTCGCCCCGGCAGCTCGACTGGGCGACGCTGTCGACGAGCTCGCGCACCTTGTCCGGGTAGCTGTGGCAGTTGCTCGTGTTCGTCCCGCGCACGCAGCCGTTGTAGCGGAGCAGCCCGACGCGCCACTGGTCGTTCGCCTCGACTCCCTCGCGCGGCTTCTTCATCCCGTAGCTGAGGATGTAGACCCCGTACTTCAGGTTCGTCCGGTCGTCGCGCAGGTTCGACCCGAACATCCGGCGCAGTCCGCGCCAGGGGCGCGGGTGCACCTGCATGAGGCCGATCGCCCCGACCTTGGAGCGGGCGTTCGACTTGAGCTCGTCGTTCTCGGTGAGCATCACGCCGAGGACGAGCGCCGGCGGGACCTTGCGGACGTATGCTTCGCGGACCGCGACGTCGGCGAGGGAGTCGGCCCGTTCTTCCGTGACAGTGCCCGTCCGCATCAGGTCTTCGGCGAACGCCTCGCGATCGGCGTCGAATTGCGGCGTCTCGACCGCGGTCGCGCTGTCGGCGTGAATCCAGGGCGCGGCGGCGAGAACGCTCGCGCGCCAACCAGTGTGCGCGAAGATGCGCTCACCGAGCGGCTCCTGATTGCGAAAGACCGGAGAGATACCGCCCGCGGCGAAATCGATGGTCGCGAGGGCGACGGCACCCAGCAGGAGCTGGCGGAAGACGGGACGGACCAAATCGACTCCGGATTCGGGTCAGGGCACGCGCCGACGGTGCGCTCGGACCAGGGGCCCGCCGCGCTGCCTTCGTCGCTCGACTCTCTGAAGATAGCTACCCCTGGCGAACGCGACGGGATCCATGGCGGACTGGGCCGCGGATTGTTACAGAGTGGGGTTAGCGAGCTCTACAGGCAGTCCGGGAGGCCGCGCGCACGGTTTATGTTCTTCCCATGCCCCTCGTGAGAATGCCGCGAATCCTCCGCGCACTGGCGACGCAGGTCATGGTCGTCGTCCTGCTGCTCCTCGTCGGGCTCACGGTGCACGTCTACCGCACCGAGCCGCGCCCGGCGCGGGCCCTCGTCGAGCGCGAACTGCGCGGCGGGCTGCTCGCCCCGGACGAGAAGCTCGAGCAGATAGCGACCGTCTTCCAGCGGCGGCCCAGCGACTACCTGCGCGCGACGCGTGGGATCATCGCCCTTACCGACAAGCGGATCGTCTACGTCGGGATCGCGCCGCGCGACATCCTCGGCCCGAACGAGGCGGCACCGGCATTCGAGTCGCGCGACTTCGCACTCGATACCGCGACCGTCGTGGCCGCCGGGCACTCGATGCTCGGCGCCTTTCATGCGATCGTCTTCAGGCAGGGTGGCGAGCGGAACGCCTTCGGCGTGAGCGATGCCGACTGGGCCGACGCCAAGGCGATCATCGCCGGGATCCACGCCCGCCAGGCGGTACAGCGTGCCGAGGGGGCGCGGATCCGCCGTGCGCGCCAGGTCGCGGACTCGATCGCGCGGGCACCGAAATGGCACGTCGTCGGCCGCGGCGAAGCACTGAGCACGATCGCCACCATGTACGGAACGACCCCGGAGAAGCTCCGGGAGCTCAACAACCTCACCTCGGACAGGATTCGCGCCGGGCAGCGGCTGCTCGTGAAGCCGCAGACCTGAGACGCGCCCAGGGATCCCGATGAACGACTGGATCGACCGCGCGCACCGCTTTCTCGATCGCGATCCATGGATGGTTGCCGGCTACCGGTCGTTCGGCAGCGCGCAGCGGGTGCTCGTCCGTGGCCGGGCGATGGAGAACGAGGGGATCACGACGGCGACCGACACCGATACGCTCTGGCGGAATCTCGTCAACAGCTATCGCCGGATCGAAGCCGATCCGCTGCCTAACGCGGTGGTGCGGGCGACGGTCGCGGGAGCCAGCATCGAGATCACCGCCGACGAAGAGGGCTTCTTCTCGAAGTGGATCGATCTCCCGGCGCCGGTGACCGCGCGGGACGGCTGGGTGCCGGTCACCCTCGAGCTGGTCGCGCCGGCATTGCCAGGAGTGAAGATCGAAAGCGAGGCGCAGGTGCTGCTCGCGCCGCCGACGGCGCGCTTCATCACGATCTCCGACATGGACGATACCGTCCTCCAGTCGCACGTGACGAGCCTCGTCCAGGCGTTCCGGACGGTGCTGCTCGGGAATGCGCGGACGCGCCTCCCCTTTCCCGGAGTCGCCGCCTTCTACCGCGCCCTGCACGCGGGGGTGGGCGGCGCCGAGCAGAACCCGATCTTCTACGTGTCGAGCAGCCCGTGGAACCTCTACGACCTGCTCATCGACTTCCTCGAGCACCAGGGAATTCCCGCCGGTCCGCTGACGCTGCGCGACTGGGACATCGACCGCAGCGCGTTAGGCAGCGGCCGCCTCCATCGCTACAAGGACGTGGCGATCCGGGAGATCATGGGCGCCTATCCCGAGCTGCCGGTCATCCTCGTCGGCGACAGCAGCCAGCAGGATCCCGAGATCTACCGCGACGTGGTCCGCGAATTTCCGGAGCGGGTGCTGGCGATCTACATCCGCGACGTGAAGCGGACGGAGGAGCGGCGGGCGGCGATCGCGTCGCTCGTCGCCGAGGTCGAGGCGCAGAAGTCGGTGCTCGTGCTCGCCGACGACACCGTCGCCGCGGCGCGTCACGCGGCGGAACAGGGCTACATCCATCCCGACTCGCTCGCCGAAATCGGGGGGGAGAAGCGGATGGACGAAGCGACGACGCCGGGCAAGGTCGGGAAGCCGGTGGTCGAGGCTGGCGCGAAGACCGACGCGCCGGTCGTTGTCGACGCGACACCGCCGGCACCTGGCGAGCGCCCGCGAACGTAGGTCCTGGTCCGCGGCGGTGCAGGGTGGTCTACTCCATTCTCGCGGTCCGCCTTATGTTGGGGGCGCTCGACGGTCCAATCCCCCCAACCAATGAGCGACAATGACAAGCCCTGAAGGCGTGATGCCGGCGCCCGCCGTGACGAACGATGCGTCCGTGATGGACGACATCATCGAGATCTTCTACGCTCCGTCGCGCGTTTTCGCGCGGCGCCGCGACAATCCGAAGTTCTGGGCCGCATTCTTCATCCTCAGCATCCTGTTCGCGATCGGGATGTGGGTGATGATGCGCAACTACGCCGACGTGCTCGATGCGCAGATCCGGCGGCAGCTAGACGCGCAGATGGCGAAGAATCCCCAGATGACCGCCGAGATGGCCGAGAAGGCGCGGCACATGGGGCAGGTCATCGCGCCGATCAGCGGGATCCTCGGCGGGGTGATCGCGACGCTGATCCTTGGCCTGGGCGTATGGCTCGTCGGAAAGCTCTTCGACTCGAAGGCCGACGTCCGCCACGGGCTGCTGATCGCGACGTTCGCGTCGTTCCCCAAGGTCGTCGACTTCATCATCGCCGCCGTGCAGGCGCTGGTGATGGGCACCGCCGGGGTGACGAACATGATGGCGGCGACACCGAGTCTGGCGCGCTTTGCGCCGGCCGGAAGCTCGAACACGATCATCGCGCTGCTGTCACGATTCAGCATCGGCACGATCTGGGCGACCATCCTGATCGCGATCGGCCTGCACATCGTGGGGCGGATGACGAAGGGGCGCGCGTACAGCGCGGCCGCAGTGCTCTGGTTGATAGGCACCGGACTCGCGGTCTTCAGCGCGATGCGCCAGCCCGCCTGAGCGTCGAGAGCTGACGCAGAACACGAAGCGCCCGGCGAGACGCGAGTCTCGCCGGGCGCTTCGTCCTGTGGATCAGCCGTGCGGCTGTGGCGCGTCGGCGGCGGTGCCGTCCGAGGCGGCGCGATCGCCCTTCTCGCTGCGATTCTCGCGCTTCTGCTGCTCGGCGGCGGCGAACTCCTGCTTCGAGCGCTCGAGGAGTCCGCTGCTCTCCTTCACTTCATCCTTGTCCGCGCCTCCGGACTCGGGACGATTGCTCGGTATCGCGTGCTGTGGCTTGCCACCCATGCTGTGCTCCTTGAAGAGGGTCTCGGTCGCGATACCCATAGTCAGGAAGCGTGCCGCTTCAGCGAGCCACTTCATAGCTCTCGTGCCTGTACTCCTCGAATCCCCGCGCCCGATAGTTCTCGATCGCGTGCGGGTGATCGAGGGTGCAGGTGTGCAGCCAGACGCTCGTCGCGCCGAGCTGCCAGGCTTCGCGCGTTGCCGCAGTGAGCATCGCCCCCCCGTAACCCTTGCCGATCTGGTCGGGGAAGAGGCCGAAGTACACGATCTCGACGTCGTCGTCGTCGTGCCGCTGCAGCTCGAAGTAGCCCGCGGGCTCGCCGTTCATCGTGAAGAGGAAGACGCTCACCGACGGATCCATCAGGTGCTCGGCGAGACGCTCATCGGTCCATGCATCGCGGTCGTGCCAGTGCCAGGGGCTTCCCACCGCCGCGTAGAGCTCGCGGTAGCGTCCCGTGGTGCATGGCGCGATCCGTACGGTGCCCGCGTTAGGCAGCGGCCGCGCCGCGCGCAGCCGTCCGGGGTCCGCCATGCGGAGATAGGTGCGGGTGACCGTGGTCGTGGCTGCCATGGGTCGGTATATCGCGACCACCCGCGACGGCGGCAAGTCCGGTGGACTCGGAGTTGCATCGTATGACTCCGTAGTCCTATAGGTGCGGTCGGCCGGGGGAGGCGCGGCTCTGCGCGCGACGGCCGATTGTTGTACAAGCGTATGTCAGAATTGTGTTTAGAAGCTTGACTCCGCTCTTCTTGCAATTTGGACCGGCCAGTCCTAGATTCAGCCCCCAATGCGCGACCGGAAATCAGAGATCCTCGATGCAGCCTCGCGGCTCATCGCGCTCCAAGGCTACAAGCAGACATCGATCGATGACGTGATCGATGCCGCCGGGCTGTGCGGAAAGAGCCACTTCTACCACCACTTCAAGTCGAAGGAGCAGCTCGGTCACGAGGTGCTCAATCGGCTGTTCGAGCAGTTCGGTGAACGGGGGCTCGCGATCCTCCGCGAGCCGCGCATCGATCCGATCGAGCGGCTCAACCTGTTCATCGACTCGATCGTGGTCGCGCAGGCGGAGCGGGGATGCTCGGCTGGTTCGCCATTCTGCGGCGTCGCCGCCGAGATGGCCGATGCGTGCGAGGGCTTTCGCGTCCGGATCGATGGGCTGTTCGATCGATGGTGCGACCAGATCCGGTCGCTGCTCGAGGAGTCTCGCGAGCGGCTGCGCGACGGTGTCGACGCGGCGCGTCTCGCGCGGTTCCTCATCGCGACGCTCGAGGGTGCAGTGCTGATGACGCGCGTGACGCGCGAGATCACGGTGATGCAGGGGATCGCCGACGACCTGAAGCGGTTCATCGCGATGCACCTCCGCGAAGGCGGGGGGACGGGGACGAATGGCGGTCGAGTCGTGGACGAATCGAGGCGAAGCGAAGTGCTCGCCGGATCGGTGGTGTCGTGAGGGCGGTGCGCTTCGCCGCGACGAGCGTCGCAGGGCGAGAGCCGCACAAGCGTGGGGCGGAGGACAGCGAATGAACGGCAGGGTAGCGGATTCGCGCGGGGGAGACGAGGGCGCCGCGAACGGGGCGGGCGCCGGGGTGCCCGGTGCAGCGGCGGTCGTCGCCGGCGCCACGGGCGACGTCGCCGAGCGGCGGCAGCGCTTCGAGCGTGAGGCGATGGCGCACCTCGACGCGCTGTACGCCTTCGCGCTCAAGCTCTCGCGCTCGCGCGACGACGCGGAGGATCTCGTCGGCGACACGATGCTTCGGGCCTTCGACCGTTGGGACCAGTACAACCTCGGCACGAACATCCGTGCCTGGCTGTTCACGATCCTCTATCACGTGTTCGTCAGCAGGAAGCGGCGCATCGACGCGCGTGAGGTGCATGCGCCGGATGACTCCGAGGGCTGGTCGGCGTTCGAGGCGGTCGGGGAGATCGATCCCGAGGGCCGGTTCTACGATTCCTTCCTCGACGACGAAGTGACGAAGGCGATCGACTCGCTGCCCGACGAGTACCGGAGCGCGGTGGTGCTCAGCGACCTCCACGACCTCCGCTACGCGGAGATCGCCGAGATCCTCGGCGTCCCCGAGGGGACGGTGAAGTCGCGGCTCTTCCGCGGGCGACGGCTCCTCCAGAAGAAGCTCGTCGACTACGCGGTCGAGATGAACTCCATCAAGCGGCCGGCCGCCTGACGCCGCTGGCGAGCATCCGCCGCGTCGCGGTCGGCTCGACGAACCGCGTCAAGGTCGACGCCGTGCGTGCCGTCCTCGCTCGCGCCGGCGTGAGCGCGGCGGTCGATGGATACGCCGCGGCGTCGGAGGTTCCGGACCAGCCACACGGCGACGACGAGACGATCCGCGGGGCGAGGACGCGCGCCGAGCGGGCGCGCGAAACGTCAGGCGCCGACCTCGGTGTCGGCATCGAGGGCGGAGTGGTCCCTCTGCCTGACGGTTCGCTGCGCACCTGCGCCTGGGCGGTCGTCGTCGACCGCACGGGACGAACCGGCACCGGCGGCTCGCTGGCGATGCCGCTGCCGCCGGCGATCGCGGCGATGATCGCCGACGGGCTCGAGCTCGGCGACGCGATGGACCGGCTGATCGGGGAGAAGGGCACCAAGTACGGCGCCGGCGCGAGCGGGGTGTTCACCGCCGGGCTGGTGAACCGCCAGGCCGCGTACGAGACCCTCGTGACCTACGCGCTCGCCCCGTGGCTGGGGGCCGAGCACTGGCGGTAGGGCCGCTGCCTAACGCCTGACGACGAGGGCGTAGTAGAGCACGTACGCCCACGAGAAGAAGCCGTGGATGATCGCCCAGACGATCGAGTGGTTGACGCTCCACGAGATCGTGATCGCCAGCGCGGTCCCGAAGCCGACGCCGGCCTTGGCCACGTTCACGGTCCGCTGGACGACGGTCGGCCGCGGCGGTTGGGACGGATACTCGTTGATCGGGCCGGAGTAAGGTGGCTCATTGGCCATCGTGCGCTGCCTCGGCTGGGGGTGGCGATTCTACAGCGTGACGCCGGAAGGGCGCAGCGCGCGACCGCGCCGCGCTCCCGATCGCTCCCCGTCACGAAGGGCGATCGCGCCGTTGACGACGACAAGGTCGATGCCCCGCGGATATTGAAAGGGCTCGGCGAAGGTCGCGCGGTCGGCGACGGTGGCCGGATCGAAGACGACGACATCAGCGGCCATCCGCGGGGCGAGGCGGCCGCGATCGGCGAGGCCAAGGCGGGAGGCTGCGAAGCCGCTCAGCTTGTGGATCGCCGACTCGAGGGTGAGGGTCTTCGTCTCGCGGACGTAGCGGCCGAGGACGCGCGGGAACGAGCCGAGCCCGCGCGGGTGCGGGTGGCCGCGGCGGGCCGGACCCTCGAGCGCGAAGGCGCCGCCATCGCTGCAGACCATGCCTAACGGGTGGGCGAGGAAGCGCTGGAGGTTCTCCTCGCTCATCGCGAAGACGACGGTGCCGACGTCGGTGCGGCTGCGCTGGAGGAGGGCGACGGCGAGGGCGTACGGGTCCTGCCCGAGCTTCGCCGCGTAGTCGCCAAGGCGCTGCCCCTCGGCGTCGCGGTCGGCCGGATCGGCGACGCCGGAGATCATCACGCTGTTCCACCCGGAGAGCTTCTCGACCTTGCCTAACGTCGCGGCGCGGATGCGTTCGGCGGTGTCGGGGGCAGCGAGGCGGGCGAGGAAGGCGGCGGTGCCGCCGTCGAGGGCCCAGATCGGGAAGAGGTTGCTCAGCCCTGTCTGGTAGGCGACGTACGGGTAGCGGTCGAAGGCGACGTCGAGTCCCGCGGCCTTCGCCGCCTCGATCCTGCCTAACGCGTCGCCGATCTTCGGCCAGTTGCGGGGACCGGAGGTCTTGAGGTGCGAGATCTGGAGGGCGCAGCGCGCGCCCTGCGCGATGGCGATCGCCTCGTCGATGGCTTCGATGAGGGTGTCGTCCTCGTTGCGCAGGTGCGTCGCGTAGGGAAGCCCGCGCGCGGCGAGGGGGCGGCAGAGGTCGACCAGCTCCTCGCGGCTGGCGAAGGAGCCCGGCGCGTACTCGAGCCCCGTCGAGACACCGCAGGCGCCGTCAGCGAGCGCGCCCTCGACGAGCGCCCGCATCTGCCGCAGCTCCCCGGGGGTCGCCGGCCGGTCGTCGTCGCCGACGACGAGGCCGCGGATGGTGCCGAGGCCGACCATCGAGGCGACGTTCACCGACGGCGGCAGGTTGTTGACGGCGCGAAAGAGCTCGTGCATCGACTCGAAGGCACCGCTCGTGCCTAACGCGCCGCGGACGAGCCCGGCCGCCGTCAACGGGCGGCGCGCCGGGGCGCGCGAGTCGCCGTCCTGGCCGACGACGATCGTCGTCACTCCCTGGCGGATCACCGACTCCGAGCGCGGGTCGTCGAACAGCGACTCGTCGCCGTGGGAGTGGACGTCGACGAAGCCGGGCGCGACCGCCTTGCCGCGGGCGTCGACCTCGTCGCGGCCCGCGCCGTCGATGGCGCGCCCGATCGCGATGACGCTCCCGCCGGAGATGGCGACGTCGCCCTCGACGCCGGGCGCGCCCGTTCCATCGAACACCGTCCCGCCGCGGATGACGAGGTCGTGCTTCTTTCGCGACGCGAGCTTCAGCGCGGGCGCGCAGGCGCCCGCGGCGAGGGCGGCGCTGGCCGCCGCGATGAAGCCGCGCCGCGTCGGGCTCATCTCGCGTCCCCTTCGCCGCCCTCGCCGGCGCCGGCGGGGGAGAGCGCGTCTTCCTTGTAGACCAGCCACCCGGTCTGGTCCTCGGCGACCAGCTCGACCTCGGTGCCGATCGGCAGCGTCAGGTTGGGGACTTCGTGGCCCGCCGGGAAGTCGGTGATGATCGGGATGCCGAGGTCGGCGACGAGGTCGAGGAGGAAGTTCTCGAACTCCTCTTCCTCGGAGCGGTCGAGGGAGAACTGACCGAGGACGATGCCGCGCACTCCCCGCAGGAGGCCGGCGGCGCGGAGGTGGACGAGGCGCTCGTCGACGTACGACATCGGATCGCGCGTCTCCTCGAGGAAGAGGATCGAGTCGCGGGTGTCGATCTCGTACGGGGTGCCGATCGTCTGCTGGACGAGCGCGAGGTTTCCGCCGACCAGCCGGCCGACAGCGCGCCCCGGGCGAACCGAGCGCGCCATCTCGCGCCCGACGCGCGTCGTCGGTCGCGGGTTGGTCATGCAGGAGAGCAGCGACGCCATCGTCGGGTCGCGCGAGCTCGGGATCAGGTCGTCCACCGTCGGGCCGTGAAAGACGCGAAGCCCGGCGCGGCGCATCAGCCAGAGGTGGAGCGCGGTCACGTCCGAGTAGCCGACGAAGATCTTGGGATTGCGGCGAAAGACCTCGGGCTCGAGGTGCGGGAGCATCCGCACGGCGCCGTAGCCACCGGTGCCGCCGATCACCGCTTTCACCTCGGGGTTGAGCCACATCCCCATGAAGTTTTCCGCTCGACGCTCGTCCTCGGCGACGTTGAAGCGCCGCTGGGTGAGGATCTCCTGGTCGAGGACGACGCGGTAGCCGGCGCGTTCGAGCGCGTGACAGCCGCGGCGCAACCAGCCAGGGCGGGGGGAGTACGACGGCGCGACGACGCCGATCAGGTCGCCCTTGGCGAGCGGCGCCGGGCGGAGCAGGGTTGGGAGTGGGTCGCCCGACGAAAGGGGTGGCATCCCGGAGATTGTAGGCGGCGTCACAAGCGCGCGGAAGTGAGGCGCGCCCCTCGATCACCGCGACGGCGGAACGACCCGATCGTCCTCCATGTTCAGCACTGACTCACCCCGGGTTCAGATGCGAGAAGCAATCGCGTTCTATAGATTTCAATGATGCCTCCGCAGGATCTCACCTACTTCCGCAAGGGCTTCGGGCTCAAGTCCGAGGTTCAGGACGAGCTCGCGTCGGATTACGACGGCCGGCTGGTCGACTTCCTTCGCGCCAACGAGTACACGCTGACGGCGGGGGACGTCACCCTCCGCCTCGCGAAGGAGTTCGGCTTCTGCTACGGCGTCGAGCGCGCCGTCGAGTACGCCTACCAGACGCGACGGAAGTTTCCCGACCGGAAGATCTTCATCGTCGGGGAGATCATCCACAACCCGCACGTGAACGCGAAGCTGCGGGAGATGGGGATCGAGATCCTCGCCGCCGCGGCCGACGGCTCGTTCGACTATTCCGTCGTCCGTCCGGAGGATGTGGTGATCATGCCCGCCTTCGGGGTGACGATCGCCGACTTCGAGACGCTGCGCGCCAACGGCTGCATCATGGTCGACACGACCTGCGGCTCGGTGCTCAACGTCTGGAAGCGCGTCGACAACTACGCGAAGGACGGCTACACCGCGCTTATCCACGGCAAGTACTACCACGAAGAGACGCGCGCCACCGCCTCGCAGGTGATGAAGTACCCGAACGGGCACTACATCGTCGTCCGCAACATGGACGAGGTGCGCGTGATCTGCGACTTCATCGAGCAGAAGGGGGTCACGCGCGAGATGATCCTCGAGAAGTTCTCGCACGCCACCTCTCCGGGCTTCGATCCCGACCTCCACCTGCAGCGTGTCGGCGTCGCGAACCAGACGACGATGCTCGCCCGCGAGTCGCTGGCGATCGGCGAAGAAGTAGGGGCGGCGATGGAGCGCCGTTATGACGCGGGGCATCGCGCCGAGCACTTCCGCACCTTCGACACGATCTGCAGCGCGACGCAGGACCGGCAGGACGCGGTGCGCGAGCTGCTCGAGGAGCCGCTCGACGTGATGATCGTCGTCGGCGGTTACAACTCGAGCAACACGCTGTCGCTGGCGGCGATCTGCGCCGAGCGAGTGACGACGTACCATGTCGAGGACGCGACGGCGATCGATCCGGAGAGCGGAAAGATCCGCTTCCGGCCGGCGGGGCTCCACCACAGCGAGCAGGTCGCCGAGGGGTGGATGCCGGCGGCGGGTCCGGTGCGTGTCGGGTTGACGGCGGGGGCGAGCACGCCGAACAACAAGATCGGCGAGGCGGTCGCGCGCATCTTCGCGACGCGCGGCATCGTGCCCGACGTTGGCTGAGCGGCGCGGGGCCGCGGTCGGGACGCTGCTCTCCAGGCTGACGGGGAGGCGCGAGCGCGTCGACAACCCGCTCGACCGCCCGGGGGAGATCGAGCTGCAGGCAGCCGGTGTTCGCGTCGTGATGGTCCCGGCGTGGGGCGGGCGCATCACCGCCCTCGAGCTCGGGGGGCGGCAGTGGCTCGCCCCGAGCGAGCCGCCGACCGAGGGGCCGGAGCGGCGCGAGCTCGACGTCGCCCTCGCCGGCGGGTACCAGGAAGCGTTTCCGACTGTCCTCCCCTGCCGGGTGCTCTCCAAGCACACCGGTGTCGCCTTCGAGCAGCCAGCGTTAGGCGAGCTGCATCGCCTCGTGCCCAGGGCGAAGATCGCGACGCTCGACGGCTCGGTCGAGGCGACGCTGACGTGGACGGGGGAGCGGATGCCCTACCGGTTCGTCCGCGTCGTCAGCGCGTCGCCGGGGGAGATCGCGATGCGCTACGAGGTGACGAACACCGGGTCGGCGCCGCTCCCCTTCCTCTGGGCGGCGAACGTCGCCCTGCCGTTAGGCGAGCACACGCGGCTGCTCCTCCCCGACAACGCGCGGTCGCGGGTGATCTCGCAGGAGGGGATCGACCTGCTCGGTGTCGGCGCCGAGCATCGCTGGCCGCGATTCCGGACGGCGAAGAAGCTGGTGGACATGAGCGTCCCCGACTCGATCGGGGGCCGCTTCGCCTGCCATCTCTCCTTCGACGTGCCGACGGGGACGGCAACGGTGGTCGAGGGGCCGCAGCGCCTCGAGCTGCGCTTCGACGCCGCCGAAGTCTCGCGCATCGGGTTGAACGTGAGGCGGAAGCTGGGGGGCAATGGCGCCCGGCTCGTGTCGCTGCAGCCGGCGATCGGGATCCCGGGTGCGCTGGCCAGCGCCGCCGGGGTCGACGGCAGCGCGGCCTGGCTCGAGCCAGGGCAGACGCGTCGCTGGTCGCTCGCCTGGCGCGCGCACGTCGACGACCCGATCGGGCCCCCCGGCGGAGCGGCGAGCGGGCAGTGAGCGCCGGCACGATCCGCTACATCGCGCTCGGCGACTCGATGTCGATCGACCTCTACCCCGCGCTCGACGCGGGGGAGATCGACGTCGCCGTCGCCCTCGAGCGGCGTCCCGAGGCGGGGACGGTCGCACCGTTAGGCGCGGCGTCGCTCCTCGTCCGCAACGACGACGCGCGCTGGCCGGAGTTCGCCGGCCGCGACCTCGCGTCGCGCTGGCCGCGCGTCAACGTGCAGAAGCTGGCGACCGACGCGGCGACGATCGGCGACGTGTTCGGGGACCAGCTCGACCAGGTCGAGGAGAGCAGCGAGGAGGCGATCGTCACGATAAGCGTCGGGGGGAACGACCTGCTCAGCGCGTACTCGTCGAAGCCGCGCCAGTCGCTGATGGAGCGCATCGTCAACGACATCGCCGGCGCCTACGACGCGATGCTCGACCTCGTCGCCGACCGGCTGCCGCGCGCCCGGCTGCTGCTGACGACGGTCTACGACCCCTCCGATCGCATCGGGGTGATCCCGGGGATCCTCGAGGACGTCGGCAAGCTGCCGCTCCGCCACCTCGACACGCTGAACGCGCACATCCGGGACGCCGCGGCGACGCGCGAGAACGCCGTCGTCGCCGACGTTTACGCGCACTTCCTCGGGCACGGCGCGAGCGTCGGGCCGGAGCATCGGTGGTACTGGAAGCGGTCGCTGATCGAGCCGTCGGCGATGGGCGCGAGCGAGATCCGGCGCGTCTGGCTCGACGCCCTCGAGATCGAGTAGGGGCCCCCGCGTCTTCGGCCGCTGTTCGGCAGGCGGCGCGTTGTGACGGTGGCGTGTCGCTGTCCGTCATTCTGGTACGCGACGACGCAGTTGCGCCCTACCGCACTACCCGAGTTCCAATGAAGCGCAATTGCACGCTGTTATCGCTGATCGCGACGGTCGGCGTGTTGTCGTCTCCGCTGGCCGCGCGGGCGCAGGAGTTCACGGTCATCGTCAACGCCTCGAATCCCGTCTCCTCCCTGCCGCGGGACGAGGTGGCCAAGCTGTTCCTGAAGAAGACCGTTTCCTGGCAATCGGGGAAGCTGGTGGCGCCGGTCGAGCTTCCGCCGGCCGCCAAGGCGCGTGAGGCGTTCGCGCGCACTGTGCTCAACAAGACCGCCTCGCAGGTGAAGTCGTACTGGCAGCAGCAGATCTTCTCGGGGCGCGACGTCCCGCCGCCGGTGAAGCCGACCGAGAACGACGTCGTCGCCTTCGTCCGCTCGAATCCGGGAGCGATCGGCTATGTGTCGAAAGGGGTCGACATCGGACGCGGGGTGAAGGCGCTCTCGGTCGCCCCGTAGCACGCGATTCCCGCCGATACCATCGGCGGGACGAATCGTCAACTGACTGCGATGCCGCGCGAGGTGGCATCGCGAGACCGAGTGAGTGCGCCCAGCGGCGCGCCCGCCGCACCGATTCCGAATGCTTCAGCACTGGCGAGAGCGGTTCCAGCGCCTCTCCTTCCGTCAAAAACTTCAGGTCTTCCCATGGGTCGCCGCCGGCGCCCTGATCTTCGTCTGCGTCGTGGTGTTCACGATGGGGCAGTTCACCGGCGGACGGCTGACGCAGATCGAGGAAGGGTACTACCCGGCGCTGCAGGGGAACCAGACCGAGGCCCAGATCCTCAACGAGATCTCGGTGACACTCAGCGAGATCGCCAGCGCCAGCGAGCCTGAGCGGCTGACCACGACCGACAGCCTCCGCGACGTCTTCCTCGCCGATCTCGCCCTGCAGCGCAACCGGCCGACGACCAACCGGGCGTCGCTGGGCGCACTCGATTCGACGTTCCGCGCGTACTACGCGGTGGGCCGCAAGGTCGCCGAAAACCTCGCCCGCTCACCGGTGTTCACCGAGGCGGTGCTGGTGCAGATCGACCAGCAGAAGAAGCTGCTCAACCAGACGCAGGAGATTCTCGCCGCGCAGACGAAGGGGAATCGCGCGGCGATCAGCGCGTCGTTCGCCGCGGCGTCGCGGCTGCAGAACGGGGCCCTGATCCTCCTCGGGCTCATCACCATCGTCGTCATCCTCGCGCTCTCGCAGCTCTCGAAGTTCGCGACGCGCTCCGTCACCGAGCCCCTCGCCGAGGCGGTGGCCGTGGCCGACCGGCTCGCGCAGGGCGACATGACCGTGCGGGTCGAGGCGAAGAGCGAGGACGAAGTCGGGAAGCTGCTCCGGTCGATGCAGCAGATGGTCGCCTACCTCGGGGAGATGTCCGGTACCGCCGACGCGATCGCTCGCGGCGACCTGTCGATCCAGGTACGTCCACGCTCGACTCGCGACACTTTCGGCAACGCCTTCGCCAACATGACGCAGTACCTGCGCGACATGGGCGCGGTCGCCGACCAGATGTCCGAGGGAAACCTCACGGTGCAGGTCACGCCGCGCTCGGCGGACGACAGCTTCGCCAACGCCTTCGTCTCGATGATCGGGACGCTGTCGCGCGTGATCGGCGACATGCGCTCCGGCGCCGCGGCGATCACCTCCGCCTCGCAGCAGCTGACGGCGTCGGCCCAGAGCCTCTCCGAGGGCGCGAACGACGAAGCGGCGAGCGTCGAGGAGACGACGTCGTCGCTCGAGGAGATCAACACCTCGATCGCCCGCAACGCGACGAGCAGCCGCGAGATGGAGCAGATGGCGCTCAAGGGCGTAAAGGACGCCGACGAGAGCGCGAAGGCGATCCAGCAGATGCTCACCGTCATGAAGACGATCGCCGACAAGGTGTCGATCATCGAGGAGATCGCCAACCAGACGAACCTGCTCGCGCTCAACGCGGCGATCGAGGCGGCGCGCGCGGGCGAGCATGGACGCGGCTTCAACGTCGTCGCGACCGAAGTGCGCAAGCTCGCCGAGCGAAGCCAGGCAGCGGCGAAGGAGATCACGCGCCTCACCGGCTCGAGCCAGGAAGTCGCCGAGGCGTCGGGCGCACTGCTCTCCGAGCTCGTCCCCTCGATCCGGAAGACCGCGAACATCGTGCAGACGGTGGCCGCCGCATCCTCCGATCAGGCATCGGGAATCGAGCAGGTGACGCGCGCGCTCGGTCAGGTCGACGAGATCACGCAGCGCAACGCCGCCGCCGCCGAGCAGCTGGCGGCGATGGCCGAGGAGATGTCGGCGCAGGCCGATACCCTGCAGCGGCAGGTGAGCTTCTTCAGCGTGAAGGGCGACGGCGTCCCGGCGCCGGCCTACCGCCCGATCTCGGAAAGCGGACGGCCCGTCGGAGTCTGACGCAAGGCGAACACCAACTGCGATGCGTGCAAGTCGGTCCGGCTTTCACGCATCGCGGTTTCTGTTTCGCACGTTTAGTCTTCTCCCGACATGATTCTCGCCCTTCTCGTCGTCCTCGCCCTCGCGGAGGCGTACCGGCGGACGCGCCATCGCCTGCGCGCGCTGTGGCCCGTGTTGAGGCGCGACTCGGGGGAGCTGCGCGCGCGCGCCGTCATCTCGCTGCGCCGGGTGACGATCGGGGAGTGGATCGCGATCGGCGCGCTCACGGCGCTGGCGATCGCGATCCGCTGGGGGCCGCTGTTCCAGCCGATGCGCTACGACGAAGCGGCGACGTGGATCGACTACGCGTCGCAGCCGCTGGCGAAGTCGCTCTCCGACTATCGGTTCCCGAACAACCACCTCTTTCACACCCTGCTCGTCCACTTCGCGGCCGCGCTGTTCGGCAGCGAGCCGTGGGCACTGCGCCTTCCCGCCTTCATCGCCGGCGTCCTCGTCGTGCCGCTGACATGGGCCGCCGGACGCGCGGTGTTCTCGCCATCGGCGGGGCTGATCTCGGCGGCACTCGCGGCGACGTCGGCGAGCCTGACGTTGTACTCGACGAGCGCGCGGGGCTACACGATGCTCTGCTGCCTGACGCTGCTCACGGTGCTCGTCGCCGCGCGACTGCCGCGCCGCGAGAACAGCGCGGCGTGGGCGGAGATCGCACTGCTCGGCGCGCTCGGGATCTGGACGATCCCGATCATGCTTTATCCGCTGACGGGCATCGCGCTCTGGCTCTGGGCGGAAGCGCGGGCCGGCGACACGGTGATCGGTCCACGGGTGATGGCGGCGCGTCTGCAGTGGACGGCGCTGGCCACCGCATGCGCGGCCGCGCTGCTCTACCTGCCGGTCATCGCCCGCAGCGGGATCGCGCTCGTCGTCGGGAACCGGTTCGTGCGCCCGCAGTCGCGGCAGTCCTTCTTCGCGGAGCTCCCCGAGTTCTATCGCGCGGTATGGAGCGACTGGACGCGCGGCTGGCCATGGTGGCTCGGCGTCCTGGTCGCGATTGGCCTGGTCGCGGCGACGATCCTCCGCGGGTCGCGTGCGCGGCGCAGCGTCTCGCTCGCCGGCTCGGCGATCGTCGCCGCGACGCTCCTGCTGCTGCTCAATGGGCGCATCCCGTATGTGCGGGTCTGGCTCTACCTGCTGCCGCTCGTGCTGATCGCGGCGGGCGGCGGGCTGACGCACCTCTGGCGGCGGATCGCCCGCGCACTGCCCACGCTCCAGCGCCCGGGGGTGGGGATGGCGCTGCTGGTCGTCGTGCTGCTGCTGGTCGCCGCCGGCGGCGCGTTAGGCACGGTGCGCAGCCGCGTCGTCCGGACCGCCGACGACACCGGCGTCTTCCCGGCGGCGCGCGCGGTGGCCGGCGAGCTGCTGGCGCGGGCGAAGGAAGGCGACCGCGTGATCGCCACCGCGCCGAGCGACCTGCCGCTCGCCTACTACCTGGGGCCGAGCGGGAAGGGACGCGCACTGCTCCACGCGACCCCCGATTCCGCGCAGCGGATCTGGGTCGTCGTGAACGAGGCGGAGTCGCAGGACGTGAACGTGCTGCTCCGGCGCGCCGAGATCATGACCGTCGATTTCTCGCCCCCGCGCGCCGCGTGGCGCGGCCCGCAGGCGCGGATCTTCGTCATCGAGCGCGAGCGGCCGGGATGCCGGCTCGCCCCGGAGCGCTGCCGTTAGGCGGGAGAGTGTGACGCGCTGCGCAGCGCCGTCGTGCGTTGCGTCACAGCGTAATGGAAACATCATCATTCGCTGTCTGGTGGTCGAGGTTGTCGCGTGGGGAAGGTTCGCAAGTTGCCTCTCGCAGGTGCATCACGAACCATCGACACCAACAGGAGACAGCGAATGCATACAGCGAAGATCGTCACGCTCTGCCTTGCTGGCGCCCTCGCGATGACGGGGTGCGCGACCCGCGGCCAGTTGAAGCGGGGCCTCGCGCAGCAGCAGGCGGCGCTCGATGCGGAGCGGACGCAGCGCATGGCGGCGGACAGCGCGTACGCCGCGCAGCTCGGGGCAGTGCAGAGCGACGTCGCGTCGCTGCGCACCGACCTGCAGAACCTGCGCACCGAGTTCGGCGCGAAGATCACGGCGATGGAGAACGGCGTGAAGGTCACCTTCCCGGTGAACTTCGCGTTCGATGACGCGACCGTCAGGGCCGAGGACCAGCCGGCGATCGACCGGTTCGCCGACGTCGCGCAGAAGCACTTCACCGGGTCGGTCATAACGGTGGAGGGTTTCGCCGATCCGGCGGGTACCCAGTCCTACAACCTCGAGCTGTCGCGGCGCCGCGCCGACGCGGTGCGCTCGCTGCTCCTGGCGAAGGGGCTCGGGTCCGGGCAGATCCGATCGGTTGGCTACGGCAAGACGCGACTGGTCGTCCCCAACGCCTCGCACGACGAACCGGGTGCGGAGCAGAACCGGCGTGTCGTGTTCGTGATCGAGTCGAAGCCGGCGGACGCGCAGACCACGGCGAGCGCGTTCTAGAGCAGCGGCTTTTCGCGGGTGGCGGTTCAGGGAGGGCGGGGCCGGCACCGGCCTCGCCCTCCTTCGCTTGCGCCGGGCGCGCGCCGTGGCGAATGTCATGCGATGTCTCCCCCCGCCGCGCGGCGCGGACCGCCGGCGGCAGCGCACTCACCGACCCGGTCACCACGCATGTCACGTCGCCTCTCGAGCGCGGCCCTCGCGCCGCTCTTCCTCCTCCTCGCCCCCGCCTGCGCGGCGCAGCAGCCGAAGCCTAACGTTGCGGCCGCCCCCGTCAGCGGGCGCTCGATCACCTTCGAGGACTTCGCCACCATCCCCGGCGTCTCCGACCCGCAGCTCTCCCCCGACGGGACGCAGCTGCTCTACGCCGTGCGCACCGCCGACATCGCGGCGAACCGGCGGACGACGCGCACCTGGCTGATCCCGGTTGCCGGCGGTGCCCCGCGGCAGTTTCCCGACGCGAGCACGAACGCGACGGAAGCACGCTGGTCCCCCGACGGGAAGTCCGTCGCCTACCCGAGCGGCGGCCAGCTCTGGGTCGCCGACGCG